>JBHLQY010000012.1:0-40046 GCA_048883105.1 Candidatus Thorarchaeota archaeon
TATATGACTCCTGACGATGTTAGGGAAGATATTGGTGGAAGTCGTTCAAAAATAAAAAGATGTTTCGAATCTCTTGAGGAAAAAAAATTAATTGTTACTCATCGAGATCGAGCTGGCAAAATAGCGTTAGTTAAAGCCACATACGAAGGATTAAAGAAAGCATTTCCAAAGGAATACTATCAGTGGTTCCCAGACTGGTACTCCGATTCGGATAAATTTTAGATAATTTTTTTAACTTAATCTTTTTCTTTTATTTTAAATTAATCATCGATTTCACCTGATAAAATTCCAGCTATCCATAATTCAGTGTTTATCAAAAAGATATGAATAACCAGAATAATTGTTAAAATCAGCATAATTCGATGTACTAAGATAAATCGTTTATATCTGAATTTCTTAAGCTTTTTCATATCTCTCAAGTAAAAAGATAAAATTGAAACAAAAATCATTATAAAAGCAAAGATAATTCCTGTCCAAATTTTAATTAGAAATAGATTATAAGGATAATGTTCAATATTTTTTGCTAAAGCGACACTCCTCCAAGGTTCTGAGATGAATAGAAAGAAAACATGAAATCCTAGTATTATATTTGTTATTAATGCTCCAATACAATGAAAATCATTAGCCTTTCTCTTACCATGAAATAATTTAGCATGTTTATTAGTAATAAATCCTTGAAAAGATGATAAAATAAACCAGATTAAAGTTGTAAAACCCAATGATCTCCCTAAAATCCAGAGAATTGCATCGATTCCCCTGCCACGAGAAGTATGATGATGACATCCATTGATTTGATGATTCAGATTAATTAAAAATAAAGGAATAATTATCGAAATAAATAAAATAAGAAAGTCTAAATAAAGAAATGTTTTATACCAATTTATCTTTTTTTTAAAATCTGAATTACTGTTTTCTATTGAGATCCACTTTATTTTCTTTATATTTAATCTAAAAACTTATTTCAATAAAAATTATGTATTTTTAAATTATTCAAAAACATTCTTATACCCGCTAATGAAATAATTATATAATAATCTGTTTGATTACAGAGGTGATTTTTTGGATATCCAACTTCCTAAACCCAAGCTTGAAGGAAAAAAAAGTCTTGAAGAATGTATATTTGAAAGAGAAAGTATTAGAAGATTTTTAGATAAAGAAATTGAACTTGAAAAAATTTCGCAAATTTTATGGGCAACTCAGGGTAAGAAAGGTGGAAAAAGAACAGTGCCTTCTGCTGGTGCAACATATCCGTTAGAAATATTTGTGGTATTAAAAAAGAAAGGAATATTTCAGTACAACTTAAATAAACATACTCTTGAACTGAAATTTGAGGGCAGATTTAGTGAAAAGTTAGCGAACGCATCATACCGTCAATATTTTATTCATGAGGCTCCTTTAAATATAGTAATCTGTGCTGAATTTGCAAGAACATGTTATCGTTATGGTGAAAGAGGTGTAAGATATGTATTAATAGAGGTTGGACATTGCGCTCAAAATATTCATCTAGAAGCTGTAGCCTTAGGATTGGGATCCGCCCCAATTGGTGCCTATAACGATAAAAAGGTGAAAAATGTATTAAATCTCCCTGATGAAATTGAACCTCTTTATATCATTCCTATTGGATATCCCTCATAGAAATTAGAATTTTATTTCTAAAAAGAGAATCAATTTATGATGAATAGTATTTTTAATTGGTTTGAAAAAATTAAGAAATCAAATGACCCTGAAAAAATTAATGATTTTTTAATAGAGATAAGTAAACATCCGCGACTTGAATATCTCTCTTTAATTGATTATTTTATAGGATATCTTGCTCCCAAAATCCATGAACAAATAAAAATAAACTTAATTTATAATTTGGGTGAACTAGGTAAACTAGAAAGAATAGATATTAAATTTATTGATTATTTAATGAATGAATATTATAATTCAGATAGATGGATTCGAAATGAGATAATTATAGCATTTGATAAAATTTCTATGAGCATACATTTATCAGAGCAAGTAATAGGACTAATTGCAAAAGCATTAAATGAAGATTATGAACCAATTAAAACAAATTCGCTTAAAGTGTTATTGCATGTTGAAAATATCCCAAAGTTTGCCTTAAAGAATGTAATCCAAGTTTTAAATACATCTACTTCTGAAATTGAGGAATTAAGTACTATTATTCTACAAAAAGCTATTAGAAACGAGAATAATTTATTTGATTTGTTAAAATTTTCTGAAACTTATAAAAATCTGAATAAGAGAGCAATAAGATCTCTTTTATTAATAAATTTAAATTCGATTGCTAGTTTAGAATCTTTCAGAGAATTGGTTTCGAAATCTAATTGGGAAGGTGAATTTAAAGAAAAATTTCTAAGCGAGATTGGCAATTACGAGAATTTAATGTTGAAAAAATCATTAATTTAAATTCCCGTCGGGATTCGTTATATTGATTTAAAAATTTTAGTTGAAGTAAGGATTGTAGGAGATCTTATAGATCAATAATAATATATATTAATGTTTTCATATGAAATCTTAGTATCCTAAATTATTTTAGGAATTTTCTAGGTAATAAGTGTGCCGTCAATTGCTATAGCTCAAAATATTTCAAATTTACAACGAGTAGAATTGCTGAAGAGAGCAGAGTCATTTATCTTTTCCACGGGTATTAGCGATGGTGCTGCTAAATTGTGTAAAGCGAATATGAAATATGGTTTGGCAATGTTTCAACTTATTCAAGAAAAATATGGCTTCGAGCCAAAAGCAACTTTTATATCATCGCCCGATGAAACTGTTTCAAGAAACGTTTTTAGATGGAATTCTGGATTAGGATATGGAGGAAAATTAAATTGGGGTAGTGGGAATGACAAACTCATTTTTTTAAATGTTAAGCCAAATTGTTGCGGAATTCTAGTTGGCGGTCTGGAAGAAATCCCTGAGGTATATGACATAATAAAACGAATTGATGAGATCAAGGGAACAGAATTATATCATAATAATATATTATTAAATTGGGATTACGATGTTAGTAATCATTTTATTAATTGTTTTGAAACCAAAATTTTATCAGATTTAGATTTGCCTCCCTATGTATTTTTTATACATGGCTCATCGACAGAACTCCGAGATGATACATATGGTATTGGCCTCTATATTGACAATTCAAAAACATTAAGAGATTTAGCAATCAAAGAAACTACAAAATTTGGTACTCAATATATATTACTAGATAATGAAGCGTCAGAATTTATTAAATTTAATAATGAAGCAATTAAATTTTCCAAAGCTAAAAGAGAAATCATTGCGAAGAATATTTTTGGAAACAATTTTGAAATTATATGTAATCAACCTCATCAATTTTTAAAAGATTTTAACAATATGTATTTAGGGAGCAATTGCACTGATATAAATTGTAACCTAATTAATTCGGATATTTTTCCTATAACACTAAGAGCTGATATCGCTGCATACCTATTTAAGGGAAAACAAAACTTTTCAGAAATTAATTTAAAAAACCTTAAATTTTTAGAGAGAGGTGAAAAATTAGGTATTATAGATTTACTAGAATCTGCTAATATTTTGCCTCATGGAGGGGGATATAGTTTTCCTGATATAAAAAATGTTAGAAAAGTTTTAGAATATAAAGATAAAAGATATTTCGTTTGTGAATTAAAATCTAAAAATAGACTAAAAATAATTAGACATGTTCGTGAGATACAATTTGAATATAGAGGGAGGGATATCGTTTTAAAAACGCTCCAATTAGACCTTGGTAATATAATCGCTCGATTAAATCCAATTTTTTCCTTAAAATTATAGATTTCTTGTAAAAGAAGTAAAATTAAAAATTACAATTAATTTATTTAACAAAAAAGATCATATATTTTTTGAAAATGTTGACTCAAATTTCTGTACAAATGCCCGATAGACCAGGGATGTTAGCAAAATTTACAAAGATGCTAAATGAAAACAATATAGTCATACAATCTATAACTGTATCTCAGATACCAGGACTTGTTTTGTTTATCGTCAATAAATCTGACGAATTTATAAAAATTTTAGAAGAAAAGAATTATGATTATTCTACCAAAGAAGTTATAGCTGTTTTGTTGCCCGATAATCCAAGTAGTTCTGAAGAAATTCAGAAAGTTGCTCAAGTTTTAGGGGATAATAATGTTAACATAGATTTTCTCTATAGCACTTTTTTAAAGAAAGGTCCAGTGCTGATTATACACGTAAGTGATACAGATAAAGCTAAAGAAGTTCTAAAGAGTAAAAGAATCTATTTATATGAATAAATAAATTTTTCATTAATTCTTCTGCTTTTTGTAAATAACATTATTAAAATGTTAATTATAATACTTTTGAGCCTGGAGAGATATCTTTATCTGGTATCAAAATAGAGACTTTTTTTCCATCGTCAGCGGCAAGTAGCATACCTCGACTTGTTATATCTCTTAATTTTTTTGGTTTCAAATTAGTTAAAACTATAATTTTCTTTCCTATTAAATCATTTGCGTTGTAATATTTTGCTAACCCTGCGGCTATAATTCTTTTTTCAGTACCGAGATTAATTGTTAATTTTAATAAATTCTCTGCTTTTTTTACTTTTTCAACGTTTTCTATTAAAGCAACTCTAATATCTAATTTTTTGAAATCATCGTAAGAAATTATCGCTTCACCTTTGTTTTTTCCTTCTTCTTTAGCCCGAATTCTATTGAGATTTTCTTCTAATTCTTTGATATCTAGTTTCTGAAATAGTGGTTTTGGCTTTTTAATTTTATGCCCTGGTTTAAGAGGATTTTCATTAATACTGTTCCATCCTAATTCATTTAATTCGTTTTGAATATTTAAATAATCCAATATTTTTCTTGAAGTATCTGGAATAAATGGACCAAATAAGATTGCTAAAGCATAAACAGCTTGAGCACATATATTAAAAACATGCCCAGCTGCTTCTTTTTTTTCTTTTATTAAATGCCAAGGTGCTTTATCATTTAAATAAACATTCCCATCTCTTGCAAATTTAACAACATCCCTAAGAGCTTTTCTTAATTCAAAATTTTCTAATGTATTACCGACATTATTCCCTACAAAAGATATTTTAGAAATAAAAGCTTTATCGACATCATCAATATCAATTTTCTTTGGTATCTTCCCGTCAAATTCCTTAATTATAAAGGTTAAAGTTCGATGAATAAAATTTCCAATAACATCGTTTAAAGTCTTGATATTGTTACCGAATTCAGACCATAAGAAAGAAGTATCGCTCTTCTCAGGTCTGTTATAAATTAAATTGAAGCGCCAGTAGTCTAATGGAGCTAATTCTAAGGCTTCATCAATCCAAATGCCGACACCCATAGATTTAGAAAACTTATCGTTTTCATACATTAAAAATTCAGTTGACGACACGTTATAAGGTAGAACTAATTTTTTTCCATTTGCTTTATCTTCATTATAGGCCATTAACAAGCCTGGAAAAACAATTAAATGAAAGATAATATTATCTTTTCCTATAAAATAAACAGTCTTAGTTTTTACATCTTTCCAGAAATAATCGAATTTCTCTGATTGATCTATAATCTTTTCAGCCCATTCTTTAACAGCAGATATATACCCTAAAACTGCCTCAAACCAAACATAAATAGTTTTATCCTCAGCTCCTTTAAATTTTGCTGGTATGCCCCATTCTAGATCTCTTGTGATGGCTCTTTCGGGTAGCCCCTCAGCAATACTATTTAAACACATTTGTCGAGCATTTTGAGGAATTATTTCGTTTTCATCTATCAATTTCTTGAGACGTTCTTGTAGTTTTGGAAAATCCAAATACCAATGTTTAGTTGTTCGGATTTTAGGAGGTGAATCACAGATAGCACAGCGAGGTTGTTTCAGTTCTAAAGGAACTAATAATCTTTGGCATTTATCACATTGATCTCCTCTAGCTTTTTCATATCCACAATGAGGACATACACCTTCAACAAATCTATCTGGTAAATAAAGATTATCTTTTTCACAATAAAGTGATTCAATTTCTTTTTCAAATATATACCCATTTTTTTGAATCTCTAAATAGAAATCTTGAGTAAATTTAATATGAGTTGGGTTATGAGTAATCGTATAATTATCGTATGATATATTCCAACTTTTAAATAAATCTTTAATGATGACATGGTTTTTCATCGCTAATTCTTTTGCCTCAATATTCTGTCTTTTAGCAGCTACAGCCACAGGTGTCCCGTGGGAATCTGAACCTGAGACAAAAACAATCTCATCACCTTTTAATCTTAGATATCTAGCAAGTACATCTGCTGATAATACTGAACCAATCATATTTCCTAAATGCGGGATTGCATTTACATATGGCCAGGCAGATGTGATCACCCATTTATTTCGATTAGCAGTCAAATTGAATTACTTCTCTTAGTTATTTAATAATAAAAAAGATGCAATTCTTAAATATTTTAGATAAAAGAAGGTCTAATTAGTATTTATAAGTTAATAATTTCCTTTAATTAAGAATAATTTTAGCACCACAGAATCTACAAGCTTTTAGCTCTGTAAACATTTTTTTAAGGCATGGTTCATGGTAATAAGAACCACAGTTTTCACATTTGAATACTTTAAAATCTCCTAAGAAAATATTATGGCAATAAGAACACGATGCATTAATTTGACTTATATTATCTTCATGGATTTCAATCATTTTTGATTCTTTAATGTCTATATCCTCAATTATTTTAATTTTTTGAGAATCTGCATCTATATTTTTTACCATTTTTACAGCTGACTTAGGTAATTTCAATAAGAAAAAGCAAAATGGACATCGGAATATATTTTCTTTAAATTCTGATCCTTTAGCCCACATAGCAGCACAGGATAAATGTACTGGTCTCTCACAATTTGGACAATATCGTCCTTCTGCATAGAAATCAGCCCTAGTTAATGGTGCCTTAATCGAATGACAAATGGCGCATTTATCTTCTCCTTCACTTTTTTTTGTCATCATCATACGAATCTCCATTAATGTTGGTCTTCTTAAAGATAAAGCAATTTCTCCTACTAACGGTGCTGATTTTTCTTTTTTTTCAGTATAATAAAATTCTGCTTGTGTTTTAATTTCTTTTTTAGAAGCAAATTCTCCCCCTGCAGTTATTATTGCTCTTGAATTATTAAAATAACCATATTCGCCGTTTGTAATTTGAGCCATTCTCTTTAATAAATTTTTATTACGCTCTTGAGGCTTTCCCAATTGACACACATCAATATATACGCCTAATCCCTTAGCTATATTTACGATTTTATCTAATTTTGTTTGATTAATGGCTAACTTATCATCGCTTATTATAAATATTCTCTGAATTTTCCCTCCAATCTTACGCATTTCTTGAATAATTACCTGTAATGATAATGCGATTGCTTGATGTAAAGATCCTTTACCCGATATTTGAATTTTTTTTAATGAACTAAAGAGTTTATTCTCATCGTAAGAAAAAGGACTTAATCTTTTTGGAACATCTCCAAATGAGATTATTGAAATTCTATCTTTTGGGTCGATCGCAAATTTTGTTTGAATAAAATTTTTTACCGCGTACAATGCGACAGCTAATCGATTAGGAGTAATATCTTTTCTCATCATCGATCTTGATGTATCTACAAGAAGTATCGTGTCTTCAATCTTTAATTCTTGCAATTTTTTCTTACTTAGCTATATTTTAAATTGAATTTATTTTAAAAAATAATAAATCAAAAATAATAAATAAATTTCTATTTTGAAATTTAGTATTTAACTATTTTAAAAAATTATAAGCAAAAAGAGTATAAACTTTTATTGCATTAAGAAAATCTTGAATCTCAACATGTTCATCTACTGTATGAGCTGATGCTGCGACTCCTGGGCCAAATATTACTGTTTGAGGGCAATAATTAGTGTTACGTATGAAATTAGCATCTGCTGAAGCAGGGAGTAAAAAGTAAAATGGTTTCTGATTATAGACTTTTTCTACAATATCATATAATTCTTTTAATGTTTGAGAATTTTCCCATTCTTTCCAATATGATGCTTCAGATTGCTGTTCTATTTCTAAATAAACATATATTTCTTCTGGGGTTCCTATTGGCGTGCCTTTTATAGGATATCCTAATTCTTGTATTAATTTTTTGATCTCATTAATTATTATATCAACATTTTGGCCGGGTAATAATCTAAAATCAATTTTTGCTTCACATTGATCTGGAACAACATTTTCTTTTATTCCTGCATTTATCATCGTTACACTATAAGTAAATTGAGTAAGAGCTTTCATTACATTTGACAATAAAGGTTGTTCATTAAAAACCCTTTCAAAACTTTCTTCATTTGGAAAAGAGGCACTCACAAGTTTTTTGAGTTTATTTAAGGATATTGGAGGATTAATTTTTGGTACTCGATCGTGAAGTTTAACTAAATTTTGTATAATATCACTCATCATATATATCGCATTTTTTCCCAAAAAAGGAGCTGAAGCATGGCAAGAAATACCATTTGTAACTATTTTTAGCTGAACGCGACCTTTCTCTCCTAAAAGTATTGCTTTTGATAATGGTTTAAAATCTGTCGCCTCCCCTACTATAGAAAAATCACATTTAATTGAATTTAATTTATTTTCTAAACACCACTTAGTACCAAATTTCCCTCCAGTTTCTTCATCAGCAACGATATTTAAAATCAGATTTCCGGACAATTGTATATTTAATTTTTTTAAAATCTTTAAAGCAATAACCATAGCTGCTATTCCACTTTTCATATCAGCTGACCCTCTACCATATAAAAATTTTTTTCTTTTAATAGTAGCTGATAGGGGGGGATATTTCCATTCATCCTCTAATCCTGAAGGAACAACATCCATATGTCCATTATATAAAAGATTTTTATCATTGAAATTATCATTCAAAAATGCTATTAAATTGGCACGATTTTCTCCAAAAGGGAAAACCTTACATTTAATTCCATCTGGTTTCAAATAATCAATAATTTTTAAAGCAACATCATTTTCATTTCCCGGTGGATTATAGGAATTTATTCTTATTAATTCTCTAAGAAATTCGATATATTCTTCTTTATTGTTTGCTATTTCATTATGAATTAAATCTACACTCATTAAACCTCATCAAAAAATTTTATTTATTTCGTTAAACATCAAAAAAATTCTGCGCTTTTCATTATCTTGCCAAAAGCTAAACCTTTCTAATAAATTTAAAAAATTTAGGAAATTTTAATATTATTAAATTATTTTATAATTAAATGAAATTGGATAATACACGGTTGTACTGTTGATTCTACATAAAAAAGAGATCAAACAGATTTTATTAACCATTACACTTATTCTTTTAATAGTAATATCCAATTTTCCAAGAATTAATGAAATAAATCCCCAATCTGATGATATAAATAATCAAAATCCTATTTTTAATGAAAAATCAGAAATTCCTAATATTTCTGGAATTAAAGATGTTAGTGATTATATTAATGGGACTGGGGTTAATCAAACCGTCAAGATTTTTGCGAATAATCAATCAAGATTAACAAATCAAGAAAAATATTTCGAAATTCCCCCCCCAGATTCTAATACTAATCTCAGTCATGGAGATTTTTACTTTGAATTTGAAAATAATTTTACAACAGAACACATTGTAGAAGATGATAGTGCCTTATATCCAAGTCAAGAATATTATGAGACATATCAATCTGAATCAAGTACTTCATATATTAATGTTCATAATGGGACAGAATATCCAAATAACGGATTTGATGATTTAATTAATGATCAACATAATGAATTCAATGTGAGTTCTAATAATGGATTAGTAAACTTTACGATTTTCACTGAATTTGATCCCACCGGAGATAATCCCATAAAAGCAATAGATTTTGTGAGAGAAAATATAATGGGATTCGTCTTGAATTTTCCTTGCAATGTAACGAAAGATGTTAATTTGACAGTGTATATGAAAGATTTTTACTATACGGGAGATTTCCAGAACCTTACCACTACTATTGAATTAAATAGTAGCTCTCCAGAGACCCATGATTTTAACGAGATTCTAATCAATGAAAATTTAAAATACATTAATACATCGGGATGGTGCTTAATACGGTTCATTTTTGAAAGAGATGACAATACTGATTTTAATTTGACAATTTATGATATAGACGCAACATCAAGTGAATATTATTTTTATTCATTCATAGTAATGGATTTACCAATTTCAGATCAAAAGCAAATTGCATTAGAATTTGATTTAAGAGGAAAAAATTCTACGATTCATGGGTGTTATTTGTGGATAAGAACATTGAATCTAACAAAAGCAGAAAATGCTAAACTAAATATTTCTCTTTATTACGCTAATGATACAATATCGAGAAATTACAATAACCTAAACTGGTTTTCAACTCATAAAAAAATACAACCAAATTTGACAACAGGTTTAATTTTTTCTGACGAATGGGATTATAATGCTTATAATGGTGATGAGCTATTTTATTTCAAATTTGATTCGAGTTTTACTTTTAATTTAACGCGATATAATTACTTTATAGTAATTAAATCCAATCAATCTGATGAAGGTATATATAATTTAGTCTGCAATACTCGTGGTATTTATGGAGATGTTTCTGAAATTAATCAAAATATTGACCATCTTACTTTGCTATCAAATAATTCTGGTGTTGATTGGAATCTTGGTATCTCCAGTAAATCACCAAATCTTCAACAATTAGATGCCAGCCAATTTAAGTTAAATATAACAAGAGGATATATACCATCTGATTTTCAAATTGAAGGTGTAGATACTCTGATGATCCAAAAAAATGCTATTTTACCATATACAATCACATATAATGAAGCACCTATTCTTACATGGGGATTAGGGCAATGGAATCATGATTTTAACCCTTCACTTGAACCTTTTATTAGTAGTGGTAATTTTCGAGTAAATTTTACTTGGAATAATACTAATATTAAAGAATTTAAATTTGATGTAAATTATACAGTTGAAGCATTTAGAAATGAGAACATCACGTCATTTTATAATGCTAAATATAACAAATTACCTGAATGGATTTTTAATTACACTTTAAATTTATACGATTCTATATTTGATAATTGGAATTTCACACAATTTTGGTACCTTTATCCCAATTATTATAATGCTTATAATTTAGCTATTCCTAATAGTACTCAAGTATATAACAAGACGGGGAGAGAATTTTCCTTTGCTGAACGACTAAATTATAAAAAATTTGTAGTAAATACAAGCATCATCGATCCCTTAGATAAGGCTAATTATACTGGTACATATTCTCTTAACTTAACTAGTCCTAATGCGATTATTGATGATACATTTATGCATAGTTATATTAATTTTAAAGGAATGTTATGGGAAACCCGTGGTTTTATGTACGGTGATAATATTTCTGTAAGTCTTGATATACAAGATTATACTGGCTCGGCGCCTTTAAACGGAAGAGCAAATGTGTCTTTATTTTATCCAAATGGTACAAAATTTCCTAATACAGACCTGTACTCTGAAAATGGTAAAATTTCAATAGACAAAACGATACTTACTTACAGATTTAATAATGATACTATATTGGAATTGACAAAAAATATTCCATTAGCAACCGATCTTTCTGACGATGACCATTATTCTTTAGGATTTTTTTGGACGAATGGTTCCATTGTTGGCTGTAAGAAAGTAGATATTTATATCTTTGTATATGAAATCAACCTAAGTAGATGCATTTTTATTCCAGAGGATAACATTAATAACCTTCAAGGCAGAGTTTTTAATAATTTTCTTTTAGATTACTCTCTCTTAATTGCATCTATTAATGAAACAACGGGATATTATAATCCTAATTTTTACCCTATTAATAAATCAATTAAACAAACTGATGGTACATTTTCTTATAATTTCAAAGGGAAAAACCTCCAAGTTTATATGAACAATTTCCTCCAAAATGAAACAATTTTAAATCCCAAAGAAAAAATGAAAATAAAAGTTGTAATTCAGAATTTATTCATATTTGATTTGGATGTTAAGATCGATGTAAAACTGGTGAGCCTTGTAAATGAAGAATGGATCATTGCTGAAAATACCTCTATCATGAAAAAAATAGGAATGAATGGCCTTCCAAATGGTGGTGATACTGAAGAGTTTAATGTTGAATTAACAATCCCTGAATTTAATACGACTGACTTAACGTGGAAAGGCGTTAACGCTCCCGTGAGGCAAGGAGGTGCAAAAACTATAGTCGATATATATATTGAGAATAATTATGCAGGGACCTATAATTGTAATAATTACTCGTTATTAATCAATGATACTGATAACAAGTTTGAGGGCTATATACTCGCTTTAAAATACTCACAAGGACTATCAGCAACAACAATATTAGAAAAATTTGAAAGGGAAGATTGTGTATACCTTCCAAACAAAACCACTTTTATGGCTAATATTTACGATAAGTATTATGTAAGTTTTTTTAATCAATATATTGAAGAATTTGAATTGAAACTTAATAGTAAATTTGATAATATCATAATTAATCCACTAAAACCTCTCTTTGGTGAAACATTTAATTTAAGCGCTGTTTTAACCACAGAATATGGCAGTCCTCTGCAAAACAAGGAAGTTTTATGTCAATATTATAAAGATGGTAAATGGACTAATATTTCCGAACCAAAATCTACCAATGTAAATGGCTCCATAAGTTTTGAGATCGAATCTTTGACACTTGAGTATGAGGAAAGTTTGGTTATGAAGCTAAGTTGGGCAGGAGATATTTACACCTTAAACAATTCTCAAGCGATTCCAATTGATATTATAACTCAATTAAATGATATTTTAATAAGAAGCAAAGATGATGAGTCTATTGTTTATAGACACAAAAATGAGGCAATTACATTTAAGTTAGAGAATAAAGGAAATTCCATTTTAAGAATAATTGATATTGAAATAGATATAGAGGACAAAGATTTAGATTACAAAATAAGGGGAGAGAATGATATTATCTTAAATTGGTTTACTCCAGGAGAGACTACTGAAATTATTGTTGAAATAGAGATTTCTGATACTGATTTTAGTACATTAGATATTCGAATAACGGTAACCGCAGTAAATATTTTGTCAAATGAAATCTTAGTTAAAAGTTATACCATCACCGTAGATGCTGTTGATAAAACAATAGCTGATTTATTCATCGAATTTTTCATTTTTATTATGGTGGGGATAATTATACTTATTAGCTTTATAGCCTATTTTTATGCTAAAAAGACAATCAAGAAGACTGAGATAATTTCAAAGGAACCTGCTAAGAGAAAACCTCGAAGAGGTAGATATGTTAAAGTTTCTGAATTGGAAACAGAGGAACTTGAAAAAAAAGATATAAAGGCAGAAAAAGTTGAAGGTGAACCAAGAGCTATTATTACTGAAGAAAAAATTGAATCTAAAGAAATCGAAGAGATAAAAACTACAGATTTAGATACTTTGTTAGAAGAAGAAATTGTCAAAAAAGAAGAACCACCGCCGAAGAAGGCGAGAAAATTACCTAAAAAGGTTAAAAAGCCATCTAAAAAACCAAGAAAAGTTACTACTAAGCCAGTACCGGCTAAAAAATTAAGAAAACGGAAAAAACCTAAAAAAGAGAAAAAAACACTTAAAACGCCTAAAAAACAACCAAAAAAGAAAATAAAGCCCCCAAAAAAGGTCGAACCAAAAAGAGTTAAAAAGAAAAAGACAACAGATCTAGATGATTTATTAAAAGAGAAGGGGCTTGACGAATCAAAATAGCTATTTCGGTTGAGAATAATCTTAATTTATAGAATCTTGTTTTATTAAAAAAAAGATATAATAAAAATATAAATTAGAGATTAGAAATTGAAATCAAATTTCGCTTAAGAAGACCTAAAGACGCTTTTCCATCAATTCCCGCCAGAGCAATAAGAACCATTTTTTCAGAGCCTACTAAGACAGCAAAACCATTTTCTAATTCTATAGTCGTGTTTTTCAACCCTCCCTTGTCAACATCTTTACCCAATGTATTTGAATCTTTAATAATAGCAGTACAAGATTTCGCGATTTTCCCGTGATCCATTTCAGTAATAGTCTGACCAACAATTACCTTACCATCTTTGGCATCAGCAGCAATTAAACCTTCACATTCAGGAACGATATCCATTAACTCTGCCAGCTTTTTCTCAATTATTTCTTTACTCATTGGAACACTTCTCTTTAAATTATTTTCTTAAGATTGTGAAGAAATTATCTTAAATATATATATCTTTATGTAAAAATAAATTTAAACTTTTTAATATATTCAAGAACCCAATAATGATATATTTAAATTAAAAAAAGGATGGTTAAAAAAATATTAATTTTATTTTAAGATAATCAAAATTAACTGCTCTTCGAGGGCAATCATCACCTCGCCTTTTGAGGTTTCTAATCTGATAAATTTTAGGGATCCCTCCTTTAACGCATCAACACATTGACGAGATTTGCCAATTAATGATGTTATATAGGCCGATACTTCCTCTGTTTGATCTATTGGAAGATTAGCTTTTATCGGCAAGCCACTAGAATCACATATAATTACACCACGAACACCCTCTTTCTCCTCAAACCTTCTTATGATGGCTTTTACTTCTGCTGTATCAATCATTTAATTCACTTTTTTGTTCTATTAAGAAATATGTCTATCTTTAATATAATAATATAATAAATTTAATATTTAAAAAAATGTGTATTAATTCGGTTTTAATTTAGATTTTTATTTTTAACATTTAAATTAGATATTATATGGATATTACGACAATTAAAATTCACTCCTAATAAAATTTCTTCTATATTGTATATTATATTCTAAAAAATAAGGTTTAAGATAAAATAATTTTATGTATGATACAACTCAATAATGACTTAGATTCTACCTTAAGAAAAGATATTGTAAATCGTTTTTCTCAGACAAACTATTTACAATCTAATAGTTATAGCCCACTTTTAAATTATCAAGCCTTAGTTAAAAGTGTTAGGCGCGATGTATGGTGTTATGAGCTTAAATCTATGCTACGAGGTTTTATAAATGACATTCATGAGCTAAAACAAAATTTAAAATTTAAAGTAAGCGGGAAAATTTTAGGATCATCTACTTATGTACTTAAAACTAAAACAAATACGATTATTAACACATCAATAGAAACTCAAGACGATATTAAGGAAGCCCAAGCAATTGAATCGATGGAAAATGATGATAATTCGTTTGAATACTATGATGAAGAAGGCGAACTATTTGATGCATTTGCTGAATTAGAATCTGAAAATTTATTATCGGAAGAACAGAAAGCTTTATTGAAGGAAGAGAAAATTAAAAGGGCATTAAATCTTGATGTTTCTGAATTAAATCATGAAATAAAAAATAAAACTAATCGACTAAATAATCCGCCAAAACTAATTTATAAAAAAGTAGAGCTAAAAGATCTTGCTGATGCCCTAAACGATGTTTTAAAAAGAAAAGATACGGCAGGTACAGTTATAAAGGAAAAAAAAAAATTAATTGATAGTTCAAAATTACCATACTTGCCTGAAAAATTTATTGCTAATCATGAAAAGAAAAGAGCAAACTTTGAAAATAGAATAAAGATCTTCTATGAGACTCTTAAAAATCAATATGATGGAGAACCTATTCGATTTTTAAGGTTAGTGAGTCAACCAACGCCAAGGGCCCTCGTTGAAACTTTACTTTGCGTATTGCATTTAATAAATCATAAAAAAATTGAACTTTGGAAGCAATATAATGAAGTAAATGGAAAATTAAAAGAAAATTCCTCAGAAAACAGTGGTCAGAATTTATTTTTAAGTCCAATCTGAATTATCAAAAACAATTTTTATAATTAAAATTGAATAATCTTATTTTTATAAAAAATAGTTTTTGAAAAGATTTAATTTTCGTTCTTCTCCGATTGAAGTATTTCCCATGTGCCCTGGAAATATGATAAAATTATCTGAAAATTCAGGATTGTACATAATTTTATTTTTTATACTAGAAAACAATTGATTTTGATTTCCTCCGCCCATATCAGACCTCCCTATGCTTCTACGGAATATTAAATCTCCCGTAAATATAATTCCATCAATTTTTTGACCATTAAATTCTTTTACATTTTTAGAGTAATAGCTTAAACTTCCAGGGCTATGGCCTGGTGTTTCCAGAATATGAAGAGTAATCTCACCTATTTTTATAGAATCTCCTTCAGATAGCCATTTGTTAGCTTTTTTACGTGAAGCAACTTCGCCTGAACCTAATTCTCTTTTATTGTACATTAATGGAATTTTATAATATCTAATAATCTTCCCCACTTGCATAGTATGGTCGAAATGAGAATGAGTTAAGAGAACTGCGATTGGTTTTACTCCAATCTCTTCTACTGTTTTAATAATATTATCACCTTCCGCTCCGGGATCGATAATAACAACTTCTTTAGTTTTCTCTGACCCAAAGATATAGCAATTTGTTCCGAACGGCCCCACAATTAGTTTTTTTAAAATCATAATACAAATAACCAGAGATGGGCAGCTAATATTTTATATAAAACACTGAAATTATTTAAGAGCAATTATAAAATAAAAATAGTATAAAAATAAAAGATTTTTTTATATACTTTATGTGTGATCGCCAATTAAATCGTTTATCTCAATTAATTTATTATAGACTTGCAACCCCTTTTTTGTGAGCCGTATATGCTTCTTTTTATTAGTCTTCTCAATTGAGATTAAACCTTTTTTAATTAAATCCTCTTTAATCCGAAAAAACGAATTGTAATAGCTGAATTTATTTAATTCATTGTAAAAAGTATGTTTATCTGTTTTGTGGTTCTTAAATTGCGAAAGCACTTGAAAAGTGTCTCGAAATCCTTTTTTTTTTAAGAAACTTATTAAATCGTTTAATATCAATATCCTTTACCTTTTTAAACGGTAACTTGAAGTTTTACTAAATTGTATTATAAAAATTATAACTATTAAAAAAGCTTACTATAATAAATTAAAGGTTTTTTGACAGAAATATCCGTTTTCTAAAAAATTTATTATAGAAAAGATAACAACATAAAATTGATCTAAGAACTAAAATATTAAATAGTTCTATTTCTATTATTTGAACTAATAAGAATTCTAAAAGATTTTTGATCAAAATGGGAAAAGAAAAAGAGAAAGATAAGAAAGATAAAGATAAAAAAAAAAAAGATAAAAAGGATAAGGATAAGAAGGAAAAGGAGAAAAAAGAGAAAGAAAAAAAGGAAAAAGAGAAGAAAGATAAAAAGGATAAAGACAAAGGAATGCCTGATCAAGAGTGGAAAATTACGATTAGTAAGAATCTTGACGTTGTAATAGGTGCATATCAGAAGATTGTTAAAATTTTTCAAGATATCGATAATTATATTCTGAAAGATGCTAGAAATATCGAAGAATTTAAAGAAAAAGTACAAAAAATAGTAGCGGATTTACCAGAAAATCAAAAAGAGGCATTTATAGCATTTCTTAATGCAATTTAACTTTTTTTTTAAATTATACTTATGAATATTTCAGAAAACCTTGAATTTGCAAAAATATTTTGAAATAAGAGAAGGGATTGTTCCAATTATTTTATCATGCCCACACGGGGGATTTTTGAGCCCAAAGAAGATACCTGATAAATTAAAAGGTGTTCAAATTGCTGATAAGAATAAATTTCTTATTTCAAAAAGAATAATTCAAGTGTTATATCATAAGTTTGACATTCAGATTTATTATATTTTAAGCAAAATCCACAGGAGTAAAGTAGATTTTAATAGACCACCGCGGGCTTTTTCAGCATTCAATCACAGTTCAATTGAGGCTAAGAGAATACATCATTTATATCACGAATCCATCCAAAAATTTTATCAAGATTGCCTTTCCAATTTTAACAGATGTTTGTTTATTGATTTACATGGTTTTACTAAGCCACATAAGGATTATCCCGACATAATCTTTGGAAATTTATTCGGTACAACATTAAAAATAATCAATGAATCAAAAATCCGAAATGTTAAGAAATATTGGGGATTCACTGAAATGGTCGAATCACTCTCCAAAAATTTCACTTTAGATGATGGATTAGGAATGTCAGATTTTAATCTTAGTTATAGTGGAGGATATATTATTCATCAATTTTATAAAAGAAATCTATCTAATGCGTTTCAAATCGAAGTTTCTAAACATATCAGAGAAACGAGATTACTGACCGAGATTTTTATTGGTGGATTTGTTTCCGCTATAAAAAATTGTTTAAAAGATAAATAGTTATTAATAAATAGTTATGAATTTAAATGTAGCGATAGCCCAAATGGAAATTTGGGACGGTGAAAAAGAAAAAAATTTATCTAATGCTCTAACCATTTTAAATTCGTTATCTAAGTCAGAAAGTTATCCTGATATTGTGTGTTTCCCTGAATTGTTTACAACCGGATATGACCTTAAAAATGTAAAGAATTATGCAGAAACAATTCCAGGGAAAACGATTGAAGAACTCACTAAAATTTCAAAAGGCAAATTTATTGTAATAGGAACAATCTTGGAAGTTGAAAATGATAATTATTACAATTCCGCATTTATTATAAATAAAAAAGGTAGTTTAATTGGAAAATATAGAAAAACGCACCTCTTTGCTCCATTATTAGAAACAGACTTTTTAACGCCAGGAAATAAAATCTCAACTTTTACCTTACCTGAATCAAATAATTTAAAAATTGGTGTTGCTATCTGTTACGATTTACGTTTTCCAGAAATATTTAGAAAAATGGCATTACTGGGAGCTCAAATTATCTTTGTTCCATCAGAATTTCCAAGTCCAAAAAAAAAGATATGGAAAACACTTCTACACGCAAGAGCAATAGAAAATCAAATATACGTTATAGGAATTAACCGTATAGGAAAAGGTACCTCTGGCGAGTATTTTGGTTATTCGCTTGTGTCAAACGGCGAATATTTAGAACATTTAGGCAATATACCTGAAACAAGAGTTTTTTCCATAGACTTAAATTCACTTGGTCCAATAAGAAAAGGACTTGAACTTTTAAAGGACCGTAGAACTGATTTATATAATATATAAGAAAATTAGATAGTCCAAGTTTTAAAAAAGTTAGATATCGTATCGTATGCCTGTTTGGGGGTATCATCAAGCCGTATTAATCCGAATCCTTTTTCTTCATGATCTTTCCATTCATGGATGATTACACCGTTAACAAATATATCCTTTTTCAACAGTTTAAATACTTTAGAAAAAGCTTGCGCTTGTGCAGTTTCATCATATTTGAATTTATTAAAATCTTTATGATATTGGACCGGTATTGGTCCTACTTTAATCGGATTGGAGACCGTTTGAAAGCCCAATTCTGAAACAATAACGGGTTTTTTAAAAGTCTTAAGATATTGGACGTTTTGTCGAAATAAATGCGAAGCACGACTGTAGGGACTGCCTTTTAAGATTTTAAGTATTAACCTTGGCAAATCTTCAATAAACTCTAAAAATAAATTGCTAAAATAGAGGTTGCAACAAATGACATCGAAGTGCTTCCAAGGGACACTTCTAATTTCCCATGCACCAGCAGCATAGGAAACCATCCCTTCATAATGATCTCTTACTTTTTTAGATAATTTTTCTAGATAAGCGGTGATTTTATGAGTTTCTTTTCCAAGCTTGCCTAATTTGGTAATCCGAGTTGCACCCAACCCTGGGATCATCTCTAGAAAGGAGGGTGTAAATTGTTTGAAAAATTCTGGATTGAACCTTTCTACGTGGCCAGATTTATCATCACTCAATTCCAGAGTGAGCTCATTTCCAATGCAAAATATATCAACGCCAACCGTTTGTGCCCTTTGCGCGTGATCCAAGCAAAAATCTTCAAATTCGTCATATGTAAGTGAGCTATCTAGCTGAGGTTTATCAAGCCCTTTGGGATAAACATATTTTGGATTTAAAATTACATTGAGCCCGAGTTCTTTTGCTACTGATGCAAACTCATACGCCTTAGTTTTGGGGCGCATGGCATCAAGCCGTATAGTATTAATGTTCATTTTATGTACTATTTGCTGAAGTTCGGCTTTAAATTCTTGAGATGTTTTTGGATTCCATCCTAATGATTCATGTTGAAAATGAATTCCTTTAAAAAGACCATAGATCCCAGCAAAAGCGTTGATCCTTTTTAACCCCTTCCTGAATAAGATATCAATAAATCCTGGGAGCATATGAAAAGGTCTGGCACTCCAACCAAACAGTTCAATAACACTGGTCTTTCTTTGTTTCAATACTTTGAGTATTTCATCAATATTGTGAATATCGCCAATATCAGGACCGATTAAATTAAAATATCGACCAATTTGATGGACTGAATGCGCATCGTCTGCTCCCAAAACGAACATTTGCGGTCGCAATTTCAAAAGGTCAGAACACATATAGTTGAGGAAAGGGGGAAGGTCTGCATGAAAAAATTCGATCCCATCAAAGTTGAAGTTTTTGATTTGCGATTTTTTCAACCCTCCGAAAATTCTGAAGATTCCTTCACCAGGGTGGAATGGGTGGGCGATAACCGCTAACCCTCCCTGTTTATGGACATTTTCGATAATTTGTTTTATGGGTAATTTATCTTCTCCCTCGACAAGGATTTCAGTTTGTAATCCGTAAGCAAGAACATCACCATAAAGGCTATCTATTTCTTCAGCACAGAGATAGCCACATTCAGGGTACTTATCCTGAATATAGGCTTTTGCATGCTTTGCCACCCGCATATTGTTGTGATCAGTTAACGCAATAAGATTTACTCCAATTTTAACAAGAGTATCAATTACTTCGTGGTAATCCGTACCATCTGAAAAATTAGTGTGATTATGAGATGAAAAAACAATATATCCTTCATTTTTTAACTGTTCTAGCTCTTTTTTGGATACTCTTTTAACTTTGGGCAAATTTATTGCAGTTCTCATTTACCATCTAACCTCTTTTGGATTGAAAAGGAATCATCTTAAATCAACACTATGATCCCGAAGTTTCTCTTGACAAATTCCTCTAATTAGAATTTTCTGTCAATAGTAATTATTTTGACTCTATCATATATAAATTTTTTTTGAGCATTAATATTAAGCCAAAAACATATTAAGATTAATAAATATTAAAAATTAATAACTAACCTATAACTTAAAAAGATTAATTGTGATGAGAGTGGAAGGACAGGTTCAGTTTGAAGATTTGGATTTAGAATATGGGTATTCATGCATGTCCAATAGATTGCATTATTTTACTAAGGAGGAAAATAATTTTCGCATGGAGGTGCGGGAATGGTGTAAAGATAATGTTGAACCAGTAATCCAAAAAATCGATCAAGATCGAGATAAAGAGTTAGCGGTGGAGACTTTAAAAAAAATGCCATATTTGGATATTATCATTCCAAAAGATGCAGGAGGGTTAGGAAAAGGAGTCTTGTATAGATGTATTTTTGGTGAAGAATTATCTGCTTTTAGCTATGCCATAGCAAGTATATTTGGAGCCTCTTCATGTTTATTTGCTGGTCCTATTATAGAATTCGGTACTCCTGAACAAAAAGAAAAGTATCTCTCTGGAATTGCAGATGGTACCAAAATAGGGGCTATCGGTATAACTGAACCAACTGGAGGTTCTGATGCAATAGGAGGTATGAAATTACGAGCTGTGAGAGAAGGCGATTATTATGTTCTTAATGGAGAGAAGATCTTTATAACTAATGGTAGCGTGGCCGATTATATTACTCTCTATGCAGTAACAAACGATCAAGTTAAGCGTCATCAAGGTATAAGTTCTTTTATATTCGAAACAAAAACCCCTGGATTTGAAGTGGTTAAAGATTTTAAACATATGGGCAGGAGGGGGATGCCTAATTCACACTTGCGATTTAAAAACTGTAAAGTACCAGTCGAAAATCTACTTCATAAGGAAAATGAGGGATTAGAAGTTTTATTATTTGGTCTTGATGGTGAAAGAATATTTACAGCATCTCAATATCTTGGTCTGGCAAGAAGTGCATTTGAAGTTGCATATAAATATTCACATAAACGTATACAATTTAAAAAACCAATTTTCTCATTTGAGGGAATATCATTTAAACTTAGTGATATGTTTATAGATATTGAATTAAACCGGATAGCACTAGCACAAATAGCTAGAATGCTTGATGAGGGCCACAATTATAGAGCGCAAGTCGCTGCGTTGAAAGCAAGATTAGCAGATGCCATGGTTAAAATTTCCCAAGAAGCAATTCAGATTGTAGGCGGAATTGGATATTCAGAAGAATATCCATTAGAAAGATATTATCGAGATGCCAAGATAGGTCAAATATCCGCAGGAACTGTTGAAATTTTGAAATATCTTATTTCAAGAGAAATGACTAGAATGTGGGGTAAATAACTTTTAAAAGGTGGTTATATTTCAGAAAAAAAAATTGAATTAGTAATTAAATATAACATCGCAACGATAAAAATAATCGATTACAAGAATTTCAATCCATTAAATATCGGGACAGGAAAGCAATTATTAGAGGTTTTAGAATCCCTTCGAGATAATAGTGAAGTAAGATGTGTAATAATTACTGGCTCAGGAAAAGCTTTTTCTGCTGGTGGAAATATTAAGCAATTTAAATCAAGTATTGAAAATGGTAATCCTGGTCAAGTAATGGATGATCTGACTAAAGTACTTTATAAAATAGCACTAATTTTGCGCCTTTATCCAAAACCAGTTATAGCAGCCGTGAACGGTTGGGCTGTTGGAGCAGGGATGAATCTAGCACTTTCTTGTGATTTTATAATTGCTTCAGAATATGCAAGATTTAAACAATCTTTTGTTAAACTTGCTTTAATCCCTGGATTTGCAGGGACTATCTTATTGAGTCATCAACTCACGTGGCAGCAAGCTGTACAAATGGCTTTTTTTGGAGAGACTTATTCAGCTGAAGAAATGAAAAAGCTTGGTCTTGTTAACGAAATTGTCCCCGCAGAAAAATTAGAAGAAGTATCACTACAATGGGCTCAAAAGTTTGCTAGAGGACCTACTTTAACTTACGCAAGGACGAAAAAGTTGTTTTTTGATGCACTCAGTACACCGCTTGAAGACCATCTTGAGAATGAAAGACAAATGCAAATAAAATCTGCTGAATCAGAAGATTACAAGATTGGTGTTTTTGCTTTAATCGATAAAAAAGAACCTAATTTTATTGGAAAATAAAGGAAATATCAATTTTTTAATTACTTCTAAACATTTATCTACGGTTAAATATTAGATCATTTTTTATCTTTAATAGGAATTCCATTATCGTAAAGGATACTTTGGGGTTCTCTTTTCAAAAAAAGCACTGGATGCTTCTTTAACATCGTTTGAAGAGAATGTAACTACAATAGAACTGTTTTCAAGTTGAATCATATTTTCTAAGCTTGGCGCGTCAAGGGATAAATTTATTGCTTGTTTAGTCATTCTCAATCCAAGTGGACTTTTTCTTAGCATTTCATTTGCTAAGCTCAATGCTTCATCAAGTAATTTATTTCTTTCGACTAATTTATAAACCAAGCCAATTTTTTCAGCTTCTTTACCATCAATAGCTCGGCCTGTTAATAATATCTCAGCAGCTCTCGACATACCTATGAGCCGTGGAAGGAAATAACTTCCACCTACATCTGCTCCACTAAGTCCTATATTAATTGAACCATTGATAAATTTAGCGTCTTCACTAGCAATCCGTATATCAGCGGCCATTGCAAAACCAAATCCACCACCTACAGCTGGACCTTTAATAATTGCTATAACTGGCTGGCTTATTCTTCTGAATTTTATAAAAATTTGGCTAATCCGCCATTGATGATACATTTTTCTTTTTAAAGGCTCAGGCACGTTTAAATAATAAAATCTATCATATCCTTCAGACTTTCTTTTAGAATTTAATATTAATCCTTCATTTAAATCCGTTCCAGCGCAAAATGCTCTCCCTTCTCCCCTCAAGATAACAACACGACAATCTATATCGACCATTAAATTGTCCAGGCAGTCATGTAACTCTTCTTCCATCTGAAAACTAATCGCGTTTAGTTTTTCTGGTCTATTTAATGTTAAAATACCAATTCCATTTTCTTTTAATTCAAATTTAATAGTATTAAAATTCAAATTTCTTTCCCTTTTTATTGATTTTTAAGTTTAATGTGTATTTAAATTAAAGATAATTTAATAATTTAGAAATAGTCAGATTTTAAAATTAATATAAGTTAGATTCTATTTTTAAAAAATTAGTTTAAATTTTAAAAATAAAAGAGACAATTTAAGAAGTATGGCAGATGTAAATTTAAAAACTAATGATAAAAAAATCCCATTAAATGATTTTATGCAAGAATTGTTAACTAATATAATCTTAGGTTATTTGAAGACAGCGAAAAGGATGCCAGACGAGATAAAAACTATAAATATTGAGATCCAACTATAATTTTTTATATTTTTTTTTATCTCCTAAATTCTTAAAAATAAAAAAAAAGTAAGAAATAAAGTTTAAAGCTCTTGAATTACCTTTTGTTTTGCTAATTTTTCTGCATCTGTAAGTTTAGCTTCTCCTCTTCTAACTAAAAACATGCAAACTAGAGCGATAATAAAAAACCACGAACATATGAAAAATAACCAAGCGCTAGCTGTTAAGTCTACAAATAATCCAACGATAAAAGGCCCGAGAATAGCTGCTAGGAAACTAAAGAAATAATACACTCCGGTATATGTTCCAATTTTCTTTGCCGTGGGGGCCATTTCCCAAACAATCACTATAGAATTAATATTAATAAAAGCCCAACCAACACCCGCAATAATGAAACATATTATTATTACAGTAGGATTTGGTACAATAAAGATGACAAAGCACGCAATTATGAACAAAATGAGACCAATTTTAATTGTACTTCTTCTACCAAGTTTACTCCCCAAAATACCCGCAGGGAAAGCCATTAAAATAAAAGGCAAAGCAACAAACAGCAACATCCCAGCAGCGGGTCCACGACCGATATTTAAGACCTCCCAAGCATATAGAGTAAAGAGTGCTTCGAGTGCTTGATAAGCAATAAACCAAGAGAATATTGCTAAGAGCATAAACAAAGTACTCTTATCGTCCTCAGCAAGTATATCTTTAAAACTCTCAATTAATCCTGGTTTTTCTTTTTTTTCTCTGATTTTATGACCTTCTTTTGTTTCCATTTCTAAAACTAGTTTATAACTATAAGAATCTTTTTCTCTCACTGTAAACAATAGTATGAATAGCGAAATTATCATTATCACTGCTGTTAAAGTAAATGCAAAAGCAATGGATTCAGGACGACCTTCTATAATTAGCAATAATCCAAATATATAGGCAATTATTGCTCCAACGCCCCCCATAAGGTTTATAATCGCATTTCCTTTGGTTCTATGCCTTGGTACGACAAAATCAGGCATTAAAGCGACGGCTTGTGAACGATAGAATGCCATACATACATTGAAAAAAAACATATATATGATTAAAAGCCAAAATGTTTGCATTGTCTCTGGCATACTAGGGATTGTTCCGATTAAAATAAAGAAAATAGCAGCCAGTGGTATCCCAACAATAATATAAGGCATTCTCCGCCCTAGGTGAGATCTAGTCCGATCTGAGACATTTCCCATTATTGGTTGAATACAAATGCCAATTAAGTTATCCATTGCCATAAATGCTCCTACAAGGGCATAAGATCCTAAGAATATATAAAGCATTATATTGACTTGTGTATTGTACATACTCCAAGCGATGCCAGTAGTGAAAAAGGCAAGACCGATTAAAAAAGTATGTCCGATCGCAAATTTCTCTTGTTCTTTAGTTAAATCAACCATAACAAATCATTCTTATTGGTATATTTTTTATACTATTTTTTTTAAATAAAGATAGCTTTTATTTCCTTTTAAAAGAATTTAAAACTATTCCTCATTTTTCTTAAATATAAATAGTCTTTTCCTAGAAAAATGTTGTTAGAACCAGAATGTTTGGGATGTTTAATTGATCAAATCTGTAAAGCACTAATTTTATTAAGACCTTCGATTAAAAAAGAACTGATTATTGATTGCCAGAAGAAAATGATGGATTATTTAACTAAAACAGAGGTATTATCGAAACCAGGTCCTTTAATTGGAAAAAAAGCTTATGAATTTATAGCTGAAACGTTAGGCGAAACGGATCCATATAAAACTTTAAAAGATCAATATAACTGCCTCGCTTTAGAATATTACGATAAAGCTAAAGAAATAATTGACAAAGCAGAAGATCCATTATTCGAAGCTATTGCTATAGCCGCAATCGGTAATACTATTGATTTTGGAGCGCATCACGATATGAATTTAATAAGGGACCTAGAAAATTTCTCCCCTGAGGATTTTAAAATAAATGATATTGCGAAATTAAAAATAAATCTTGAAAGGTCTAATAAAAGTGGAGGACAAATTTTAATTCTTGGAGATAATGCAGGTGAAATTGTTTTTGATAAATTACTAATCATTACTCTAAAGAGACTCTATCCTAATTTAGATATTATATATTCTGTTCGAGCTGGTCCCATAATTAATGATGCAACTATCGAAGATGCTAAATTCGTAGGATTAACAGATATTGTAAAAGTTATAGAAGCACCGGCAACACCGGGTATAGAATTATCTATTGCCAATGAAGAATTTAAAAAATACTTTTATGCTAATGGTGATGGAATTATTCTATCAAAAGGACAAGGTAATTTTGAAAGTCTTTATGGAATTGAACCCCTTTTTAAAGAGGTCTATTATTTACTTAAAGCCAAATGTCCCTTGATGGAAAGGATATTTAATGTTAAAATTGGAGATTTAATATTTAAAAAAAAGACCTCTAGTTTTTAAAGATTTTTTATATATTGATAAGAATAAGATTCATTCAGTACCTTGTTTCGATCTTTTAATAGCTTCTGTAAAGAAACCAAAATCACCGATTTCTTGTTCGACCTCCTTATCTTTAAGTATTGCAAAATAATCTTGTATCTGCATATAGAGAATTTTCTTAAAATCGTTAAAAACAGAAACTTCAACACCTTTTTTAATGTCATCCAAATAAGAGCTATAGAACATGTCCAGGGCCTTCTCAATTTCATCTCGGATATCGTGTCGAACAAAGTCTTTATTAACGATCGCAATCAAAATCAAATTATATTTATAAACAATAATCATATTTACATCTAAACCAGTAATACTGATTTCTTCAATTTTTCCTAAATTATCCTTTCCAAAAAGCGAAAGTGCACCAATAAAGGATGATAATAAAACAGGGTTTATATCTGAATCTAAGATAAGATCAAGTAAATATTCACCACTTTCCTTGCAAATAACAATACCTTTAATATACATTTTAATATTTAAAACCCTTAAATTTTTAATATTAAATAGTTCTTTTTTATTGTTTGTTATTTAAATTACATTAATAAATTCTTTTATAATATTTTAATAATTTATGAAAAAGAATAGATTTTTTGTTATAATTTAAATTTATCAAGATTAAATTTTTATATTCATTAAAAAATGTATTAAGTTATCATTATATCTTTTAATCGTAGATATTTATCCATAATCTTTGAAGAATAAATTAAAAAAATTAATAGAATCATAGCTATTACGAGAATAGAATGGAATAATATTGTGATAAAGGTGATTTCGAATTCCAACACAAAATTTCATGGAGTTATATAAGTTTTTGCCTAAAACTAATTGTAAGAAATGTGGAAATACATGTATGGCATTTGCATTAGATTTACTGCAGGGTAAAGTTAAGGTTGAAGATTGCCCTCCTCTTTTAGAGCCTAAATATAAAAAGCAACATGATGCTTTAAAGGAACTGTTAGGGGCTGAAGAAGGACAGAAAAAAGAACTAAAAATCAATGTTGATGATGAGATATGTGATGGATGCGGAATTTGTGTTACAATTTGCCCCGTCAATGCTCGATATTGTCCGCCTACTTTAAGTGGGAAAGCACCTGAATTTCCTCCCGAAAAACATCAGTTATTTCAAGTTAAAGGAGGAAAATGTGAATTATTAAATCTCAAGCATTGTAGAAGATTAGCAGCAGAAGGTAGAGAAAGAGAATGTCGAGTTTGTGAAACTTATTGTCCTCGAGAAGCTATTAAAATTGAATATGTTTAATGATATAACAATAGAAAAATTATTAGATGAGTTAAATAGATGAAACGAATTCCATGTTCAGGATGTTCATTAATCTGTGACGATATAATTATTAGAAGCGATGGAATCTTTATAGATGAAGTTATTGGAGCGTGTTCGAAGGGTAAAGAGCGGTTTGATCAAGTCACAGCTAAGAATCGAATATTAACTCCAATGATTAAAAAAAATGGGAAATTAGAAAATGTTTCATGGGAAGACGCATTCGAGAAAGTAATTGAACTTTTAAAAACTTCTAATAAACCAATATTATATGGATTTTCAAATGTATCATGCGAAGCTCAATTGAAAGGAATCGAGTTAGCGAAAGCTATTGATGGTTTTATCGATTCTAATTCTAGTATCTGCCAAGGAAGGTTGTTAAATATAGCTAAAAAAACAGGAATTACGATGACAACCTTATCAGAAATAATTAATAAAGCCGATCTGCTTGTTTTATGGGGTGCAAATGTAGCAGAATCAATTCCCCGCCTTTTAAATAAAACTCTTTTTTCGCGTGGTAAATTTCGAATGACGGGAAGAGAGATTAGGACTTTAATCGTCATAGATCCTGTGAAAACCGCTTCTTTTAATGTTATGGGCGTTAGAGATCTGGCTTTATTAATCAAACCTAATAGTGATTTAGATTTAATTCGAATATTGAAAGAAGAGTGCTGTACAGCTGATAGCATACCATCAAAGGGCGTTGCAGGAATCGATAAAGATGATCTTAAAAGATTTTTACTTCATTTATCAGAAGCAGAGAATAGTGTTGTATTTATTGGGCAAGGACTTTTAAAACCTCAAGCAGAATCAAATATCCTTGAAGAGTTTTTAGAATTAATACAGATGATTAATTTAAAACAAGAAAAAGGCCGTATTTCAGTTGTAATGATGGGAGGTCATTTTAACATGGTTGGCTTTGACCAAGTTTCATTATCAATTTATGGTAAAAATGGAAGTTTACAATTTAATAATAAAGAGTTGATTGAAAATAACGATACAATCGTTTCAAAACTTACTAATGACGATTTTGATTGTTCGATAATTGTAGGTACAGATCCAATTTCACATTTTCCATCTGTATTAAGTAAAAAATTATCCTCTAAACCTTTAATTATTATCGATAATAAAAAATCTGCGACATCATATATAGCTGATGTTGTTTTGCCGACCGCAATAACAGGAATAGAAGCCAACGGTTTAGCCTATAGATTAGATCAAGTCCCTATTGAACTGCAACAAATTGTTAATCCGCCGAGTAATATACCTGATGATGAAGAAATATTATCACAAATATTAGATAAACTTACTAAGGAATAAGTAGGTGTTTGAATTATGAAGATGACACTAATTACAGCGAGAATGATTGATTATGATCAAGCTCGAGAGCATTCATTTGGAGATGATCAATCGTTAAAGGAAAATTTGGCAATAGGGATAATCAATCCCGAAGATTTTAAAAATTTAAATTTAACTCCAAACATACATCTAAAATTATCTAATGAATATGGAGAAGTTATCGTTAAAATCAAACAAGATAAAGATATACCTCAAGGTACGATAATTATGCCGGTTTCAATATGGGCAAATCAATTAACAGCTGTAATAGGAAACGAGATTATTTTTAAAAATATTGAAGTTAACGTCGAAACTACAAGAGATCCCGTATTAGACTTTACAGAATTGATTTCAGCAATAAAAGATTAGTAAATTGTTGAGAGAGGTTAAGAATGCAACCCTTAATAATAAAAAATGGATTAGTTTTCGACCCACTCAACGATATGAAAGGCGAAAAGAAAGATATTTTAATTGAGAATGGAAAAATAGTAGAAAAATTTTCTAGCAAACGTAAATTCAAGGAAATTGATGCAAATAGAAAGACGGTAATTCCAGCAGCTTTAGATATTCATACTCATATCGCATCACAACAAGTTAATTGGGCACGATTATTAGGTTCAAATAACAAATTATTTCAAAAAATTTGGAAAGGATTAACCTTGGATAATATAGCTAAGGATTATATTTCTAAGGGATATACATTCATTCTTGAAGCAAATGTATTTCCTTCTTTAACAAAACAAACCATATTTAATTTCAATCATTTGCCTGTTTTAGATAAAGCTATGCTATTAAATGTAAGTAATTTATGGCCTTTAGAATTAGAATTTCAAAGGGGTAAAATAGAAGATATGGCTGTGTTTTTTTCTGATCTCTTATCAATAACTAAAGGTTTCGGTTTGAAAGTTTATAATCCATTTGAATCAGAAAATTGGAATTTTAAGTCTTTAAGAAAAGATATATCGGGAAAAGGGAGATTATATAATTTTTCCGCCCTTGATGTTTATGAAAATTCAACTAAAGCAAATGAACATTTAGGACTCCCACATTCCATTCATGCTCATATAGAAGGGTATGAGAGCTTAAAAGCGAAAAATAACTTGTTTACAATTCTAAATAAAATCATTTCTTTAAATTTAGAGCCAAATTCTAAAATAAATTCTAAAATAAAGCGTTCACAAATTTTTCATATTGCCCATGCATCTGCATATAATATTGATGGCAATAACGCAGAATTAATTAATTTATTAAATTCTAATGATAACATTAACTTGGATTTAGGATTTATAGGATTCAACCGAATCAATCCTATAATTACAGCAGATAGAAGATTAATAGATTCTTTATTAAAGATAGATAACAATGATACCACTTATAAATTAATTAGAGCTGCGGTTGAATTTGAAGGAGATATATTTGCAACATTTAGAAATTTTGATAAAAATAACATAACAAATTGTTATTTATGGGCTAATGCTTTAGATATTGCCCTCAATGTTAAAAATATCTGGCAATTACAATTCTCCATCAATTTTCCAAATTATGCAAATATTACAGATATACCTGAAATAGCAACTTGGCTAGTGAGTAAAAGTGCTAGAGATGATTTTATGAAAGATATGAGTAGAGAATTTTTAAAAGACAATCCTTTAACAAATAATGATAAAACTACAACATTTAACGAATTTATTATTTTAACCCGTGCAAGTCCAGCTAAATCATTAGGCCTTGGAAATATAAAAGGCAATCTTGGCGTCGGTTCCGATGCTGATATTAATATTTTAGATCTCAACATTAGCGAAATTGATATTTCTAAGGACTTTAATAGTTTTAAAAATGCATTAGGCAATATAGAATATGTAATAAAAGCAGGTAATATTATTAAAGAGAAAGAAAAGTTTGACTTCTCGCATCAAGGCAGTATATTTTGGTCCCAAGGAAAACCAGAAAAGGAAGATAATTTATTAACAATGAAAAATAAAAGAGAATTTTATCAGAAGTTTAGCTCTATTTTCTACGATTCCTTAAAAATATCAACAGAAAATAGTTTATTGAGAGAAATTAAGTAACAACTTTTAATATTTAAATCCCTTGAGCCGATTTACTGTAGTATACATTCTTTTTCCGCTTTTTCTTAAATAATTCATCGCATACTCAATGCCTTCTACAGTTAAATCAAACATAGGTATAATACTAGAGATAACTTTACGCGTCCAAGGTTGCCAATCGAGTCTAATTAGTTCGGGATTCAGCCATACGATGTTGTTTTTGAAATGATCGGCAAGTTCTTTAATATAATATATTCCAGGCATTTCGTTCCTATGATAATAGTAGATGCTTCCATAACGTTCTGTAAGTTCCCATGATGCCATGGCAGCATCTCCGACCATGACTACCCGGTATTTATTATCATATTTCCTCAAAAAATCATCGAAATTAATCGCTTCGTCTGGATTACGTTGAGCGTTGAAGAATAGGCTCTCGTAAATACAATTATGAAAATAATAATACTTAAAATCTTTCCAATGAGACATATTATTAGCAGCTGAAAATAAAATGTTTACCAAATGAGCATATGGGGTCATGCTACCCCCAACATCCATTAAAAGAAGAAGTTTTACGTTATTTTTTCTTCTTTTATCGAAAATTATTTCAATATCGCCACCATTTTTAGCGGTTTCATCAATCGTTTTGTCAATATTTAACTCGTCCTGCTTACCAATTTCTTCTAATTTTCGGAGTCGCTTCAAAGCTACCTTAATTTGTCTAGTATCCAATACTATATCTTTTCTATAATCTTGAAAAATTCTTTTCTGAGCAATCTGCATTGCCATACGCATGCCCGCTCCACCACCAACCCTCATGCCCATTGGATTTTGACCAGAATGACCAAATCGAGATTCTCCTTGTGTGCCAATCCAATGATCACCAAAATTATGTTCCTCATCTTGTTTTTTCAATAATTCTTCGAAATGTCTCTGTAATTCCTCTATGTCAAAATTCTGTATTAAAAAATCTTTAAATTCTTCGGGTATTTCTAAAGGAATAATTCCTTTATCTAACCAATCCCAAATCTGCTGTTTAATATCATCGGGGAATTTTAAAGATGCTTCCTTAAAGAAATTAGCAAATGCAATGTCGTAGATATCAAAATGATGTTCATTTTTGCATAAAATAGATCGAGAAATGTAGTAAAATTCCACCATATTACGGATTAGACCTTTGTCTAATGCTTCCAATAGCGTCATATATTCCGTAATACTTACTGGAAGCCTTTCCTTAAGATAATAAAAATATTCTATAAACATATTTCCTAAAAACAATTAAGTTGGAAATTTAGCTTTACCTAATGCAGCTTCAAAATCCTTCTCATTCTTAATTAATACTCCCAAAAATGGAATGCCTTTCTTTAATTCTTCAATTGAAATACCGCTCTTCAATAATACACCAATCCAATCCAGCAGCTCAGAAGTAGATGGCATTTTTCTAAGCTTCGTAATAGTCCTTAACCAGTAAAAATGCTTTAGGCATTGATCAAGAAGATTTTTCTTCAAATTAGGATAATGTAAGTTACAAATTTCAGCCATAAATTCTTTTGAAGGAAATTCGATCCAGTGAAATACACATCTCCTTAAAAATGCATCTGGAAGTTCTTTTTCGTTATTGGAGGTAATAATTACTATAGGGCGCGTTTTAGCTTTTACAAACTCCTTAGTTTCTTTAACGTAAAATTCCATTACGTCGAGTTCTTGTAGTAAATCATTTGGAAATTCTATATCTGCCTTATCAATCTCATCAATAAGAAGTACAACTTGTTCCTCGGAAAAAAATGCTTCTCCTAAAGGTCCTAAAGTTATATAATCTTTGATATTATCCACATCACGCTGATCGCTTCCAAATCTACTATCATTTAATCTTTGTACGGTGTCGTACATATAACAACCATCAATCGCTTCGGATGTGCTCTTAATATTCCATATTATTAATCGTTTTTCGAGAGCTTCAGCAATCGCGTGTGCTAGCAACGTTTTCCCTGTACCTGGCTCTCCTTTAACCAGTAAAGGCCGCTCCAAAGCAATTGAAACATTTACAATGTTTCTCAGCTGAGGATCCGCTATATATCGAACTTTGTCAGTGCTAACACTACCCTGGAACTGATTAAAACTAGCATTACTCATAATTAAATAGAATTAATTAGAAATTAAATAATTTTTGACTTTTCTATTAAGAAATTAATTATCCAGTCAGTATGCAATTTAAAAATAACCAAATTATTTTTTATTTTATTGAATTTAATCTTTCCTTTTTATTCTTCTTAATTCTATCTTAACAGCATTAAATTTATCCAAACATTCTAGCTCAACAACATCTGGATCTCCACCCCACTCGGTGGGAAAGCCCCCTCCAAATTGAAGCATAATAATGTATGGGAAAATATCATGATAAAAAAAACCACATAACCCTCCACTGTCATATCCACTTATCTCTATTTTATCTCCCTTTTTATGACCAGCATTGCAAACACCTTTAACATCCATTATTGTTCCAACAATTTGATATCCAATTTTTGACCTTTCAACCATAATTATCTACATCTTATAATTATCTAAAAATAAATAAAAAAAAGAAAAAAATTTTTAATTTTATGAGCCTTTCAATCTGCTTGTCCTAAAATGCTAGTACTACAGACACAAAATGCTCCGCCAAGATTATGAGCCAAACCAATTTTTGCATCAGGAACCTGTCTGCCCTCAGCTCTTCCTTGAAGCTGTTTTGTCACTTCTGTTAACATTCTACATCCTGTGGCACCTATAGGATGTCCGAAGGATTTTAAACCACCAGATGGATTGACAGCAGTTTCACCATCCCAATTAAATGTTCCGTTTTTTAATTCTTCAGCTGCCATTCCCCTCTCGCAGAATTGTAAATCTTGGCAATTTAAAAGTTCAGTAATTGTGAAACAATCGTGAACTTCGGCACAATCGATTTGTTTTCTAGGGTCTGTAATATTTGCCTCTTTATAAGCCATTTCCGCAGCTTTTACTGTTGCCGGAAAACTTGTGAATGTGTGCCTTGGATCATACCAAGGAGTGTTTGTTTGACAAGATATCGCATTCGCTTTTACAACGATATAATCATCCTTGTGTGAAGAATAACTTGGAGCATCTTCTATTCTTGTTAAAATTAAAGCTGCTGCTCCATCACTCATTGCACAACAATCAGATCTCCCTAATGGGTCTGCGATCATTACATCATTCATTACTTTTTCAATTGTAGTTGGTCTCCTAAAATGTGCTTTTGGATGATGAGATCCGTTTTCATGGTTTTTAACAGCAACTCGAGCTAAATCCTCCTTACTCCAACCCCAAGTGTGAAATGATCTTGTTGCTGCCATGCTAAACATTGCAGGAGCAGAAGGTATAGGTAATGTTGGATGACCAAACAATTCAAAGCCAGGTAATCCACTGGATGACTCATCCATTAATTTTTCTACACCACATGCAAGAACAACATCATATGCATTACTAGCAAGAGCAAAACAAGCATTTCTGAAAGCATCCATTCCCGAAGCACAATAATTCTCCGTTCTAGTAACTGGTTTCCCTTCCATTCTTAAAATATCTTCAACTATTGCTCCTGAAAGTCCTGTAAAGAAATAAAATATACCAACCCAAGTCGCATCGATCTCATCCTTAGTTATTCCAGCATCATCTCTGGCACCTTTAACTGCATCGTACAATAAATCATATTGATTTTTATCCCATATTTCACCAAATTTTGTTGCGTCACATCCTATTATAGCAATTCTATCTGCAATTCCTTTTCTAACCATTCTTTTCACCTCTTTTATGGTCTCCCCCTTACAGGGCGACATTTCCAATAATAATTGCGGAATCCTCCGCCTTCATGCATAAATCGGAATGTTAATTCAACCGGCATATCAATTTTGACATTTTCCGTTGGTTTTTCAATTTCAGTCATATCAAGCATTATACGCCCACCGCCTTCTAAGTCAATTACACATCTTGGGACAGGAGTATTTAAGTAAGCCCCTCCATATAAATGATCTAAAGTATAAGTAAAAACAGTACCTTTTAAAGGGAGTTTTACAAATTCAAATTGATCATCTGTTCTGCACTTATAGCAACTCTTATACATCGCTGGATATTGAATAGTTCCGCAATTTTTACATTTGATCCCATACATCTGATATAAAGATTTAGTATCCCGCCAAAGTGTAACAGCTGAACTCCTTCTCGTATATCTAGTTCTATCGATAAGTTTCTTATTTTCGATTAACGTATTATAATTTTTTAATGGCTCCATAGATTTCTGGTGTTTTAACAAGCCCATTTTTCCCTTTGTTGAGGCTTTTAAAAGTTCTTTATCTTTTACTTGTAATAAAATTGCATCCGCACCATCTCCATATCCTGCAAAAATTATTTTGGCCTCAGGTTTGGGTCTTCTTAAAGCAGCTATTAATAGCAAGAAAGCCATTGGAGTTCCAACACACCCTATTTGAAGGAATAATCCATTTTGAGCAACACCTTGAGGAAATTTCATCATTCTAGAAACTCTCCCAATTACCCTAGGATCATGATAATGGTACGCAGCACTAGCGATTTCTTCAGGTTTTAAATTATTTCTCTCTAAAAGTTCACCCATAGCTTTTGTTAAGCTTTCGAAATAGAATAGATTATCCATTTTATCTTGAAATGTTTTAATAAATTTATCTCCAGTTTTTTTCCAAGGACCAGTAACATTTGCCGAAACTGAATAATGATCATCGATTGAAATCGGTAACAAATCTGCTTCAGCAATAAGTAAGGCTGCAGCACCATCAGACAAACCATATTCCCAAAATGTACCTGGTTCAGGTTCTCTAGTATCAGCAGCGATAACAAGGAGACTTTTAATATCCTCGTTTGCTTTTATAGTTTCGACTGCCCTACATACAGCGGTGGTCCCTGCCCTTAACGAATCTGTGAAGTCTGTAGTGATAATATCATCCTTTAAATCTAAAATGTTTGCTATAAATGCTGCTGAATTTTTTTCTGTATAAACTTGAGTGGTTGTCGCATAAAAAAGTCCATCAATCGTTTTAGGATCTATTCCAGCTATACAGTCAAGACCAGCTTCTACTCCCATTGTAATACTATCTTCGTCAACATTAGCCAAAGCTTTAGTACCTGGCATAGATGGAAAATCCCATGCTTTTCCCGCTTAATTTGAACTAAACTAAGCATTAGCAACTAACTCTCGGGGCACTAAATACTTTGGCAAATATGCACCATACGTTCTTATTCCAATCACGTTTAAAATCAACCTATTTTTTTATTTTATTTTTTTTTGTAATTTTAATTATATAATATTGAAGAATTAAAGATTAAAAATATTTATTTTGATTTTTATGAGAAAAAAAAGATAAAATGGTTAAGATTAGATAAAATAAATGCTAATGCTAAAAAAAAAAGTAAATTTAATTTTCATCAAATCTTTTTTCTAATACTATTAGAATGGGCTTGAATCCTTGTCCTTTACAAATCACATCGATTACTTTTTCACTAACATTATAGCCCATATTAATTCTTACTGAAGTACAGCCCCATGATTTAAGTATTTGAATGGCTCTATCCGCCAAAATTCTACCAACGCCTTTACCAATATAATCTTTTTTTGTAGTCCAATTATCCAGATAACCAATATATTGGCCTAAATTATTCTTTACCGCTTCAAGCATCCCCATACTTACAATTTCACCACTAGACTTCAACTCAGCTATAAGCGTTATACGCTTTAGATTAGGTTTGAACTGTCGTAAACCAGAGGATTCCTTCCATTGTTTTTCTTTTAAACCAATATCAAATTTATTATGAAGTTGTTGTAATATTTCTAAGGTTGCTTCATAGTCAGATGTTCTATAATTTCTGATAATAATTTCATCTTCACTAACAAAAGAGTCTGACATTTTTTTTGCCAATTTTTATATTTATTTAAGTATTTTTAAATCAATTTTTTTTGAAAGTAATTTTTCTTTACTTTCTTTATTTATGATGAAGAAAAGATAGTCAGTAATGCTAGGAATCACAGGTGAAATAAACAATAATTCCTCCTCAGGGTACCACAAGTCAATTTCTTGTTCCATTATTTCTTTTTCAAAAAATTCTTTGACATGCGTAATATTTATAACGATGTCTTTAATTTGTTTCCTTGTATTATTTCTAACTGCAATTTCCAATTCTTGACTATCTTCTATTAAAGATACACTTGAAATAATAAATTGTGCTTTTGAGGTTAATTCATTTGTGGCTTGTTTTGATGGTTCAAATAATTTAACATTTGAAAAAGCGTCAATATTTTCCGTACCACTTAAGGATGATACATCAATCCCTTTTAACGCCAAATATGAAAGTGCTTTTTGCTGTTTTATTGAGACGGTATCTGTTTGTTTTATTGCATTAGAAAAATAATAATCAGTAATTTTATGAATCAAATTATTAAGGCTTTCTTTTATCTCTATGCCTTCTTCAATAATTTTCTTTACATTTGAAGTTTTAATAACTTGATCTTTAACGACCTCATATTCGATAATTTTAAATAATTTATCATCAAATTTCTCTTTGATTCCGTTTGTGATTAAATGTATAAGTTTATCCCCGAATATTGCTATATCATTTGATAAAGATACAATTACTACAACGGTCTCAGGAGTCTCCTCCTCAAGACCAGCTCGTCTTTTTTTTCTCATAGATTTAGTTAAAAATTTTTTACCAAAAAAAGTATAACCTTTAAATTCAAGATCAATGTGGTCAAGGGGTTCTTGTTCTTCAAAGGAAAGAAACCAAACTGGATGATATTTAATAGGACGCATGAAGCGTTTATTCTTTTTTAATTCTTTCACTTCAATTGGATAAATGAGGAGTGGGACATGACCTTTCGCTTCGTCGAAATATAGGACGTAAACTACACATAATTCTTCTTGCAGAATTTCTTCTAATGATTTAGTTTCTAATGAATCAGCCACTTAATACCAAATCAAATCATAATTCTTTTATTTAGTAAACAAGAGAAAATAATATTACTTCTCCTAAAAGTTTAACTATAACATAAAAATTCAGAATTATAAAAGTCTAGAGGTATAAAGTTAATAAAAAGTATATGTGTTTTTAATTATTTGGTGTGGCAAAATTGATTTTTTTTGAAAGCAAGTGAGTATTATCATCTCTGATAAATAAATTATAATCATTGATATTCGGTAGTATTGGAGATATAAATAACAATTCTTCTTTTGGAAACCATTTATCTATAATATGATCCATTATCTCACGTTCGAAGAATTCCTTTAATTGCGTTATTTTCACAAAAACATTATTAAGTTCTTTTTCAGTCTTATTTCGAACAATAATTTCTAATTCGTTGCTCCCATCATTTATTTTGACGTTTGAAATTGCTAACGGTGTTCTAAGAAGGAGATCACCTTCTGACTTCATTTTAATATCAAATAATCGAACATTTGAAAACTCTTCATTATCCATACCATTAGCTAAGTAAGAGAAATCAATTCCCTTCAGAGAAAGATAAGAGAGAGCCTTTTGTTGTTTTATTGATTTGATATTATTTTTCTTAATAACTGAAGAGAAATAGTGTTTGCATGTAACTAATACAATGTCTTTCATTCTTTCTTTAATGATATCTCCTTTATCTATAATTTTTTTTATTTCAGGCGTTTTTATGATTTTTTCTTTAGCAATTTCGGATTCAATTACATGGTATAATTTTCCTTCAAAATTCTTAATAATATTAATTGTTAACTGATTAAGGAGGGCGCCTCCAAAAATATATAGATCATTTGGTAGGGCTAACATAATGATTATTGTTTCAGGTGAATAATTATCAACTTGCGCTCCATTTATTTTCCTTTTTGATAGTGTCAAGAATTTCCGAGCAATATACATCTTATCTCCATATTCGAGGTCTACATGGTCCATTACAGCTTGATCTTTCATATCCATCCACCATATAGTATGGATATTTATGGGGCGCATCTTTTCTCTGTTATTTTTTATAGACTCATCGGGATAAATAAAAAGCGGAAAATTTCCTTTAGATTCGTCGAAAAAAAGCAAATAAACCTCGTATAAGCCTTCAAATGGATCCTCTTTTGTTGATTCAGTCATTAGATATCAGTTCATGAAGTAATTTCAGAATATAAAATAATCAAAAAAATTAAATAATTCTTATCCAAAAAGTTAACTATATAATAAAAATTATTTATTAAAACTTTTTAGGTCAAATATTCTATGAAGATTGTAGATGTTAAGACTTATTTATTAGAGCTTGATTTTAAAATTAAAATTGGCTCCATGCCACGATTTAAAGCAACTGGATTATATACAAATATTATAACCGATGATGGCATAGATGGTTGGGCTTTAT
>JBHLQY010000013.1:0-38456 GCA_048883105.1 Candidatus Thorarchaeota archaeon
ACAATTATTCCTTTCAAGGATGTAGCATTTGATAACAATTTATAACATAACCGCTCTTTCTCATCATAAGTTTTATTTAAAACTGAAACTTTTTCTCCTAATTCTTTCAGTTTTCCACTAACATTTACCATAACATTTGTGATTCCGCCTGTTTTAGGTAAGAAATTGTTAGTGATTAGGGCTATTCTCATTTTTAACAAAAGTTTTTAATTTTATTTAGGTTAAATAATTAAAATATTTTAAGATAGATTTAGTATTCTTTTCAAAAATCTTTCGATTCTCTGCTGAAAGGTTTTGAATTTGAATTTTATTAATATTTGGATTAAGTAAATCGTTTACAGTTTCATGATCAAACCAATATTTAGCTCTTTCTTTTCCAAATTTTATTTTGTGTCCATCGACAGTTAAGATCTTTTTTACTTGAAATCTCAACTTTTCTAAAGAAATTGGTGTTAGCTTTGTAAATTTATATAGCCTTGATGCCATCTCAAATGGATTCTTTAAGACGTCTTCAAATTTTATGATATTATAATTTTTAAACTTCTTGTTATCCTTAATCATCATTTCACAGAAATTTCGATATCTCAAACCGCTATATTCAGCATTTTTTCCTCTTCTAATCCAACCTTCACATAATGCATAACCATTTCTTACTAATCCTATGAAAAAGATATTTTTATAAATTTTAGAGAGGAAGGCCGTTAACCTAATATCGTTATGAACGGATTTCAAACAAATTACGCTGTTTTTAACTTCTTTTTTGTTATAAGGTTCATTTTCATATTTATATCTATTGAATGTATCTGTATAATTCTTCTTTTTATACTTGTAAAAGATTTTATCATAAAAGCTTCCAAAAATCAGAACTAAAAATGAATTTAAAATGAATTTACTATTTAATATGTCATAGAGTTTTAACTTTAAGCGCTTTATAAAATATTTGATTAACTTAGTTTTAGGATATTTATATAATCGATAATTTTGTGAAATTATTTCACCTGTTTCAAGATTATTTGGTGAGCAAACTGATGGATGAGATTGAAAAATATTGTAAACGATATTAGTCCCACCTCTCTGAAATCCATTTACAACAATAACTTTTTGATTTCTCATAATAGTATGATTTCAAAAATCTCTAATAAGTTAAAAATTTATTTTAGCATAGAATTAAAAGATTTTATAAAAAAACATTCATAAAAATTCATCGGATCGTAATAGTATGAAACGAACTGGCGTATCTGAGAAATTCAACGAGTTTATTGCTCTAGCAATTAAGGAGAACAAAATAAGCTTTATGAATTTAAAACTACTTTTGAAATCTTTATACTTTTCATTCAGATCATATATAAGACGAGAAAGAAACATAGCTTCCGAAGTTTATAATTATGAAAGTTTATTTTTTATTAAAAAAAAAGATCCAATTGCTTTTTTAGAATCGTGTAGAAAAAATCCTAGTGCAATTGCTCCTGAAATAAGAGATGAGGTTATTAAATTAAAAGAAAAATTCAAAGTAAATATATTAAGAACATTAGAAATTGGTTCAGGACCAAATTCAAATTTATCCTACTGGGTAGATAAAAAACTAATAAATGTAATTGCAATTGATCCATTAGCTGATATCTATAAAAAAATGATGAAAAAATTGAATTATACTTATCCAATTGTTCCAATTAAATTAAAAGGAGAAGAATTATTAAAAGTTTTCAAAAAAGAGAGTTTTCATATTATATTTGCCCAAAATTCTTTAGATCATGCTGAAAATCCTCTCAAATGTTTTAAAAATGGTTATAAACTACTTAAAAAAGGAGGATTTTTCTTTGTGTGTAGCAATATAAAAGAAGGTTCAAGAAAATCATGGACTGGCATGCATAAATTTGATATTTATGTTGAAAATAATGAATTATTTTTAGAAAATCAAAAAGGAGAAGTTTTCAAATTTATTGATAATAATGATATTTCAATGGATTTTATTTTTTATGAAGAGTATCATAAATGGAATGTGCCTTCATTTGAAGCAGTTTTTAGAAAAATTCGATAATAATTATTAAATAGAATAAAGTTTAAGATGTCAAAGAAAATCAAAATCTGTTTTGTTCAAACCTTTACATATGCAGTATTTAATCCTGCTTCAAAGGCAAAAATAGGTGGAGCAGAAGTAGATTTATATAATATAGCTAATGAATTAATAAAAGATAACCGATTTGAAGTATATTTTTTAGTTGCTGATTTCGGCCAAAAACCTCTTGAGATATACAATAACATAAAAGTGATCAAGGGTCATTCCCAAAAGAAGAATCTCAAAAATTATCTTTTTTCATTTTTTATATTTTACAAAAAATTAGCAAAGATAAATGCTGATATATATTTAACAGCCAATTTATCTAAATATGTAGGATTTACTAATTTTTATTGCAGGATCTATAAGAAGATCCACATACATCGTACAGAACATCAACATCAAGTAGATAAACCATATTTATTAAAAAAAATATTAAGAGGGAGCAGTAGATATTTTTTCTTTTATTTAGGATTTAAAAATGTAAATTATATTGTTGTCCAAAACGAGGAAGATCGAGCGACATTAAAAAGAACTTTTAACTTTCCTTCTATGGTAATTAGAAATAGTTATCCAATCAATAAGGTAGATATTAAAAAAAGAGATTCTATTCTCTGGGTTGCGAGATGTAAAAGATGGAAAAGACCAGAAGTTTTTATAAATTTAGCTAAAGAATTTCCTAACGAGAAATTTATAATGGTAATGCCAATCGCAGATGATAAGAAATACTTTGAAAATATTAAAAGGGAAGCGAGTATAGTAGGAAATCTTCAATTTATCCCTGGGGTTCCTTTTTCTGAAATAGAGGATTATTACAAGAATGCCATAGTATTTATAAATACATCATTATCAGAAGGTTTTCCAAATTCCTTTAACCAATCAATGAATTCATCTACACCAATTTTAAGTTTAAATATTAATCCTGACAATTTCATAATAAAAAACCAAGTAGGAATCTATTGTAATAATGATTTTAATACTTTAAAAGAGAGTTTAAACCGTTTACTTAAAAATCAGGAATTATGGGACAAATTCAGCGAGAATTCATACAAATTTGTAAATAATGAGATGAATATTAAAAAAGCAATTTTAATATGGAAAAAAATTTTTATTGATTTATTACTTAATACAAAATTCGGAAAAGCTAAGTAAAACTATTAATATGTTTCTAATTTCAGGAGTTCAATAATTCTCTCAGTCGCTCTTCCATCATGAAATTTATTAAACTGATCTCGCATAACTTTTCTTTTTTCTTTAAATCTTGGTTCCCATTGATTAAAGTTCTTCAAAGTGTCAATTAATTGGTCACCGGTTCTCACAAGTGGTCCAGGAACAAATGATTCGTAATCGTAATAAAAGTCTCTTACTTCTGTATATTTGTCTAAATCATCAGCATAGAATATCATGGGGCGCATCGTTAGGAGATAATCATAAAACACACTCGAATAATCGGTAATCAACACATCAGCTATAATTAGTAAATGTAAAATATCTACATTTCGTTCAATAGAGATTATTCTCTTATATTTGCTTAAATCTACATTTTGCGTAAAAGGGTGTGGCTTATATAAAAAATATTTATTTTCAGCGATAAGAAATTCTTCTAATTTCTTGAGAAATGCTTCTGTTAAAGGAGGCTTATATTCATAATCTCTGAATGTTGGAGCAAAGAGTATGACATCATTGCCCTTTTTAATGCCCAATTTTTCTTTAATTTTATTATCTAATTCTTCAGTATGATTAACAAGAATATCATTTCTTGGATATCCTGTAACAGCTATTCTATTAGGAGGTAAACTAAATCTCGTCATTTTATGTCTCTTAGTTTCCTCTGAAGAATCAATTAAGAGATTCATATGATCAACTAGCATTTTATTCATCCACTTTTCCACGAAGGGCATGAATGTAGTCTCTAAGTCATGACCACCTTTTTTAAAAGAAATTCCATGTGCTAAATGAATTAATTGTGAATTTGGTGAAAAATCTATATAAAAGATATCACCAAAACCATGTGAAATAAAAATATATTTTGCTGCTTTTAAAGTCTTTATGGTTTTTATTATATCTTTATTTAAAACAACATTATATTTCCTTCTCTTTAAATCCATGTAAATCTTTTCAGAACCCGTGATCCAAACGCAATTATAATTGGAGTGTTCGCATAGATATTGAAAAATAACCTTTGGATTACCAGCAAATGCTTGACCATTTGTTGAACCAAACACTAAGAGATTATCATAGACTTTAGCACTAAACAGTTTTGATAAGGGGTATGAAATAATATGTTTAATATTCATACCGACTTTTTTAGAAATAAATTCTAAACTAGAATTAAAGATTTTATTAAATCTCCCAACAGGTCTCTCAATTCTAATTTTTGGATATATTCTAGGTCTGATTGGTTTTTCTAATTTCAGATCTAGAAACTTTATGATTCGCTGTATTGCTTTTCCATCATGGTATTCATTAAATTTATCTCGAGCCTTAAGTCTTGATTCTAAATATTGTGGCCCCCATTCTTGAATTTTTTCTAATTTTAAGATTAATTGTTCTCCCGTCCTAACAATTGGACCAGGAACAAGTGAGTGATAGTCATAAAAAAAATCTCGTGCTTCTGTATATTTCTCTAAATCGTAAGGAAAAAATAATATCGGGCGTAAGGTAAGAAGATAATCAAAAAAAACGCCCGAATAATCCGTTATTAATAGGTCGGCAACTACCAGTAAATCCATAATATCTACATTTGGATCAATTGATTTAATATTTTTATAATTACTAAGATCTATTTTTGCTTCAAATGGATGAGGTTTATATAAAAGGATTTTATTTTCTCTAATTAAGAAATCATCTAAGTTTTTTAAGAATCTATCGTTTAGGGGTTTTTGAATAGGATATTCTCTAAATGTTGGAGCATATAATAAAATTTCCTCACTATTCTTAATTAATAAATTTTTTCTTATCTTATTTTGGGCTTCTATTGAATTTACTTCAAGAATTTTATTTCTTGGATATCCTGTTATAATTACTCTATCAGAAGGTAAATCATAGCTAAATTTTTTTATTCTTTTTGTTTCCTCTGAACAAACTGTTAAATAACTAATTTTGTTATTCCAATATTCATGCACTTTCTTCTGAAACACATTTAAAAAAGAAGCTTTTAACCCATGTCCTATAAGTTTTAAAGCAGATCCATGGTCTAAGTGAACAACTGTTGTATCTGGTGAGAAATCTACTAATAAAACATCCCCAAACCCATGAGTGATAAATATATATTTAGCAGCTTTTAAAATTTTTACGGGTTTTACGATATTGCGGTTTGACTCAGCGTGATAACCTATTTTCCTTAAATCATTTAAGATTTTTTCTGAAGATGTAAACCAAACACAGTGATAATTTGAATGTTTACTCAAGTAAAGAAATAATTCTTTGCTATTTCCAGAAAAAGCATTTCCATTTGTAGAGCCAAATGCAATTAAATTATCATCAACTTTGGTACTATATAATTTTGAGATTATTAAAGAAAATAAATGTCTAATGTTCATTCCTAGCTTTTGGGAAAGTAAATCTAATACGCGATTAAATATTTTTGTTGTTTTTGGCATGATTAGTTTAAAAATTAGAGAGCTTTTTCTAATCACTAATTATTTTATGGTATATGATTTCTAATGTTTTTTTATCTTTAATTTTTTATCTTTATTTTTACTACAAAAAAAAAATTCAGAAATATGATATCCAGCAAGAGTTGGGCGAAGTAATCTCTCATTATTTGAACCAGAGCGATAATACTCAATACCTTGGATTAATGCAGATGCGGCATTACCAATTCCAACAATAGCTAATTTAATTTTTTCTGGCATGAAAAAACCTCAAATTTTAAATTTTTTGTATTTGATTAAAAAACCATTTAAATAAAATTTTTTGAAAAAAAGGGTTAAAGGTTTTTCTAAAATGATTGAGTCCAATAGTCTAACTTCAAAATTTAAAGGAATATCGATTATTTTTTAACTAATTAACAATTTATAATAATGGGTGTCTATTTTGGAAAGCTTAATTCTCGCTGCGGGATATTCTAGTAGATTTAGTTTTAAAGATAATTCATATCGAAAGTATTTATTACCATTTGAAAGATCAAACATTTTAAATTATGTAATTGTCGGTATGTTTAAAGCAGGAATTTCTAGAATAAATATTGTTATTGACAATAAAACAGAAAAATCTCTGATTACAGATTCTTATAAAAAGTTTTTTGAAAAAATAAAAATAGATCATCAAAATTTTGACTTGAATTTTATACATAATAATTATTCCGAAAGAGAAAATGGGTATAGTCTATTTCTAGGTGCAAGAGAGGTCACTTCTGACTCCTTTATCTTGTCTATGGCCGATCACATTTTTTCTGTTAATGTTTATGAAGAATTATTAAATAATTATGACAATCAGGATATAATCTTAGCTACAGATCCAATGAAAATCAAAGGAGTTTATGATATAGATGATTGTACAAAGGTATTTGGTTCAGATTCCCAAATTAAAAAAATTGGAAAAAAAATAGAAGATTATAATCGTCTCGATATGGGCGTTTTCATTATGAAAACAAATTCTGTTCAAAAGATTTCTCAGGATGTTGAAAAGAATAAATTTAAGTTCGGTGTTTCTGATATTGTTCTTTTGGCAATTGATTTAAATTTAAAAGTTTCCTATTTAGATTTTTCTAATACAATTTGGTTAGATATAGATAATCATAATGAATATGAAAAATTAAAAAGAATATTTAATAAATCATCTAAATACCGTCCATTTAATTTGGATCTCTTAATAGATAAATCCAATTTTTAAATAAGCCGAAGAGTTAGCTAGGACTGACCATACTTATAAATCGTTCACAAAATATTTTTCTTCCTTGTTCTGTCCAGAGACTTTTGTATAAATTTTGCCCATTTTTTGCTACATCTAGTAAAAGATCCTCGTCAGTCAAGATTTTTGGTATTTGGGTGTCCCATTCTTCAATTTCCCACGAAATTGGAATATAAGTTTTGTATTTTTTATATAAATTTGGCCAAGTTTCCAAATGATCCATATCTGGTTTTAATAAAGCTGCCCCTGAGATAAAAACCTCAAAATCACGATAACAAAGCTCACCCCATCCGTAAGGACTAAAAATTGCTTTTGAATTTTTTTGAGTTTTTAAATAAATTTTTTTTGGGATGCGCCCTATAGATATATTTTGATTCATTTTATAATTCCTTTTTAGGAATTTGAAAAGCTCTTTTCTTTGAAAATCAATCAAGTTAGACCCCGTCTTTATACTATAATTAGCAGAAAAGAGAAGTTTTCTATTTTTACTAGGGGTAGAATATTTCAAATAAGGTATTCTATAAAAACCATAAAAGATTTTATTAATTTCATTTGAGGGACGATAATCCCTATATGCAAAATTCCATGATAATCCTACTTTATGCTCATATTTAGAATTAATTGGATGAAGTTTTGTAGTTGTTCCTTCAGGTTTTAAATTATATTTCTTTTTATAAAAATCAGTAAAGAGTCGTTTTTTATAAAGAAATTGTAAATATAAAGATCTATCTTTTAAAATTTGTTTTTTTAAATAACGATCTACATATGGTAATACTTCAAATTGCGTATGTCCTGTACCATCACCATTATCAAAATAGATTAAATATTCTATTTTTTTTCTAAGTTTTTTAAGTATTGGAATAATTGCTTTTTGAGTTGTTACTCTAACACTATCATAATTCTTCCCTATATTCCCTATAATTCTGTTGTCTAATCCGACAATTTTTCGTAATTTTTTATATTTGAAGTTGAAAAAATTAAGAAATCGAATCTGAATTCCCATATTTTTAAGTAATTTCCGATTATACCAAACTGGAAACCAACTACCGATTAAGGAAGGAAAAGGAAATATTTGATATCTTTGATATTTTTGATACTTATAAGGTTTATTAAAAGATGGTAAAATTATATCAATTTTTATCATTTAAAGCCCATAAATATTAACTGTTTAAGTTGGATATTGTTTTTTAGAATATTTTAAACATTCTTTTGAGATGATAATTCAATAAATACATCATCTAAGTTCGGTTCTATTTCTCTAATCTTTTGAACGGGGTATTTTGCTAAACAAGACAAAAGTGAAGGATAATGCTTATAATCATTTATAGATATAATAAAACCATCTTTTTTGTGGCTAATTTTATTAATATAATTAAGCGATTTTAATTCCTTTTTTAATTGTCTTTTATTTTTTTCATCAAAAATATTGAAACTTATTCGAATAAAATGTCTTAAAATATCAATAAAGTTCTCTTTTGTATCAATTTTTATGATATTACCCCGATTTAGAAATGCAATTCGTTCACAGAGTTGTTGAACAACGTGCATCTGATGAGAAGTTAAAAGTATTGTTTTATTGAGCCCTAAGAGGATTTTAATTAATTCTCTTGTAGTTTTTGGATCCATACCTAATAAAGGCTCATCTAAAAATAGTAGTTCAGGTTCAATTAGTAAAATTCTAGATAAGGCCATTCTTAATTTCTGACCACGAGAATAATTGGATACGTATTCTTTTAATTTATGATTGATCCCTAAAACTGATGTTACCTCCTTTATTTTTTCTCTATAATTTTTGATTTGATATAGTCTTGCGAAAAATTTTAAATTGTCAATTCCAGTCATACGATAATAAATCATTTCCTCCCCTAACATTAATCCGATTTTTCTTTTAATTACTTTAGGATTTTTCCGTACATCTAATCCAAAAACTTTAGCCGTTCCACTAGTAGGTTGTAGTAAGGTTGATAAAATTGATACTAAAGTAGTTTTTCCAGCTCCATTTGGACCTAATAGACCAAAAATCTCTCCATTTTTTATTGAAAAATTGATCCGATTTAATGCTAAAATTTTTCCACCGGCTTTTAACTTATATTCTTTAGTTAAATCAATAGTTTCAATAATATTTTCATTCATTTTTAATACCCAGAAGCTCCATATCTATGATATATTTTTAAAAATAAAATTGAAGCAATCAATGGAGTCAATATTGTACAAAATCCTACAATTATGATATGATTTATTGTTATATAACTCATAGCATCATAGTAATTAATACCTGCCCACCAAGATAATTTTAAGAGATCAAAATAATAATAAAGTGGATTTAACAAAATTATAATGTGCAATTGTTCAGGAAAGATTTCTATTGGATAGAACAGGCAACTTACTAAAGCTATAAAACTTATTCCAATAGATAAACTTGCCGAAACATTCTCATTTACGATTTCAAATAATCCTAATATAAATCCCATTCCTGCAAAGGTTAATGTGATGCAGAATAATACAATTAATACAAATATCAATGTTGCCAATGGGATGGGAAATAAAATATAACATATAATAATTGTGAAAATTATGGAGAAAACTCTTGTAAGTAATCCCGAGATAAAAAAACCGATCAATACATTAAATTTACTTACAGGGGCAACCATTATGCTATTGAGAGTTTTCCAAGATTTCTCGTCATAAAAAAGATCCCTATAGTACCATAATAAAAATAAAGAGCACTCCACAGAGTAAGCGAGTAATAAAAATAATATATAATTTTCTACGGAATAATAACTACCTTCAAAAAAATCACTTTTCAGGTGGAACAGTGTATTAAAGATTATGAAAGGAAAAAATAACGTAAGAAATGGTAAAAAATTTTCAACAAAGAACTCACTCTTATATCTCCCCTTTAGTTTCAAATCCTTTATAGTTAATGAGTAAATTTGAACAACGTTTTTTCTGATCGCTTTCTTGTTAAACATCTTAATTAAAATAAGTTATTTAGTAAAAAAAAATTATATATTTTTAATGCTACAGCAAATTAAAAAAAATATTTCGCAGACAAAAGCTCTAGTCATTAAAGACTTTAAATTGAGATCAAGATATATAGCAAAGTTTCTCCTCTTAATAATTATACCATTTACAAATTTTATTATTCCATTGCTCGTTTTCAATAAGATATTTGAAGAAATTGGTGATAAATCTTTTGGAATTTGGACACCAGAGAATTATATTATTTTCATACTAACAGGTGTTTTTATCATTATAATTCTTGATTTAATATCTCTTTATGGTAATAGCTTTTTACGAGAAAAGTATTGGAAAACACTTTCAGGTATATTTATGTCTCCTGTTAATACTTATAATATTTTGCTTAGCAAATTAATTGCTGAATTAATTGTATTCTTAATTCCATTATCTTTAGTTTTTATAATATGTTTCATAATTGCTAATGCTTCATTTATCACAATTTTATTCACAGTAATTTTTTATTTAGCTGCGTGTTTATTTATTGCTTCAGTTGGATTGGCCATAGGTTCTTTTAGGTTATCAACTGAAGGGCAATTCAAGGTATTTTTCTTTTTTATTAAGTTTTTTCTTATTTTCAGCTGCTACAAGTACCCAGTACAATTTTTTCCAGAGGAACTCCAAATATTTGTATACTTCAATCCTTTTTATTATTTCTGGGAGACAATCAGGATAATTTTAGTTTTTGGTTTTGAAAATGTCATTTATAATTCACGCTATACAATACACTTTACAATTGTTTTAATATTAACAATATTCGGACCCATTCTTTCAGTATTATTATTCAAACATGTTTACAAAAAATATGGTATTACGGGATATTGATTAAAAAATGAATACAATAGGTTTCTTTTTTATAAATTTTGGTATATTTTTCTTTTTTGTAATATTACTCACGCTATTAGGCTATTTCTTTCAATATCACCTTTTTAACACCTTTAAATCGAAAAAGATTTCGCTAACGATTCTATTAGAATCTTTCGGTGTCGGAACGGTATTATATATATTTTATTCATATTTTATTATAGATTTCTATAAGTCTTTTAACTTTTTTTTTAATTATTTACCTTTAATCATTTTTGTTATACTAAATCTTTTCTATATTTGTATTTTTTACAAATTCAAATCTAAAAAGAATTTCAAGGATTTATTTAATAATATTAAAAATGGACTTTCAAATAAACTAGTTAAAAGACGTTTAGCGATTGTATTAATTATTTTTATACTCTTTCTTGCCACTCAAGGAGTAATCGAGAAGGATCTAAGTTTACCTGCAAAAGATCCGTATAATTGGTTTAATAGTATCTTGTATCTACATAAATATGGCGATCTTGATTATGAATCATATACCATTTATGGAACTGGGTTTGTGATTTTTAACGCTGGTGCTTTGCTAGTTGTTCAAGATTATTATATTCAGTATTTTTTTATAAAATATAATCCAATTTTCTTTTTTTTTATTATTATTCTCCTGATCTTTGACATTTCATCAAAATTATTCAAAAAAGATTATGAAATTCTCATCACTTTAGTAGTATTGTTATGTTTTAACTCTTTATTATATAGATTTTTCCTATGTGTTCCGTCAGTTTTAGCTACAGTTTTAGGAATAATATTCATTAATACTCTATTTGAAAAGGATAATCTGAGATTACTTATAATTAGGGGACTATTGATAGGTGGAATCTTTTTAATTCATTTATGGTATTTTATTTTAATTTTAGGATTTTTCTTATTATTTGAGTCTTATTATTTAGTTTTGAATTTAATTTATAAAGAAAACAAAAAATCAGAAGTTTTGCTTTATTTTCTAAAGAAGCATGGTCTTTTCTTTGCAATTATAATAATTTTGACAATCCCCTATTTTCTAAATCTAATAATTTCAGATAAAAATATTATTGAACATATAAAGCGCTATTTATATCGAAGATATTCACCTGATTCTCTCATACATAGTTATTTTACAAGCATTCCTTCGATAAATTTAATACTTTTGAATCTCACACCTTCTACTACAGATCTTGTCAAGAATCTCTTATATATTGGATTTGACATTCCTATAAATAAGACATTAAGCTGGGGTTTTGTTTTTATCGTTTTAGGATTATTATATGTTAAAAAATGGGACACCTCTCAAAAAAAATATTTAATTGAATTTATTAAATTCACCTTTATATTTTCATTTTTAATTTTTATTTTAGATGCATTTCTATTCATTGTTGATAATGATATTATTTTTGCTATTGCGAGCTTCGTTTTCACTAAAGGAAAAAGAGTGTTTGAGATTTTTGCGCCATGTTGGTCAATACTCTTTGTTTTAGGTGTAAAAAAAGTAATAAAATACATTCAAAAGGTTAAAATAAAAAAGTTTAAAAGTAAAATGGTAGGTGTTAAAAAGCAAATTGATCTTATAAAGGAAAAAATGGATAAAACTTATCTTATCCTTTTAATGATTTTAGGTGCGAGTCTTTTTTCATACCATTTGTATATTCATTATAACATAATCTATGAAAATTATTTTGAAGATGATGACTTAACTGAAGCAGTTTTATATATGGGAGATTATTTAGATAGACATGATATAGAAGATGAGAATATATTGGTGCCAAAACTTGAACACTCCTACATTTATGACCTCATTTATAACAAAGATATTGACATAGAAAAATTCAAGTATGATGATACCTCTTACTCTGAACTAATAAGCGCTATTGTTAGTAATAAAACAGATTACGTATTGGTTGAAAAAGACGAAACAGAGAGTTCTTGTTTAGAGGAGATTGAAGATAATATGAAAATTTTGTACGAAAATGATGACTATTTATTTTTTAAGGTAGAATAAGAGATAATTAGCTATAACGGAACCTAAAGTTGAAAATACTATTTATTGATCAGAAATTTGACGCTAAAACTAGTGGTGGTGCATTTAAATCGAGTCATGGAATTATCAATGATCTCGTAAAAAATCCAGATTATGAAATTAAGGTTTTAGCAAGAGATACTAAAGAGTTTAAAAAAGGAGGACTAATCGTTAAAAGAATCAATCCAATTTTGAGAACTTCGTTTAAAAAAATTAATTCTATTATAAAATTTTTAAGAATTAATCAGTATTTAAGTCTGTTTCCTATTATTAAGCAAATTAAAAAAAATAAGCCAAATGTAATAATTGTTCAAAGAGATCTGACCTTTGCTGCTATGGTTGCTGGATTTTTAAAAAAAATACCCGTTATTAATATTATACGGGATCCAATGGGATTATGTCCTAAATTTATTGATATAATTGATGGATTTAACAATTGTTCTGAAGTATTGACGAGGAAAAAATGTTGGGAATGCATAAATAGATGGCGAACTCTAAGAGTTATCTTGTTAGATAAACCAGTGAGCTTCCATAGCTCACTAACATCTCAATTATATACAATATATTATAAAATCCTATACTATATTATAAAGATACAGTTTTTTTTAATGAAATATGTGTATGTAAATGTTGTAGCATCTCCCTTAATGAAGGATTTAGCATTAAAAAGGATTAAAAATGAAAGGATTTTAGTTAGAAAAATAACCCCTATTGATAATTCAGGGATTAACATAACAAACGAGATGATTGATAAAAAAATCATAGAACAAATCGAGAAATCGAATAAAATCATTTTGTATATAATTCCAAGAAATGAAGGAGGGAGCAAGGGTTATCCTTTTGTAAGACTATTATTGGATAAACTTCCAAAGGATTATATAATCCTCGTTATTGGCACATTTCTAGATGGTTTAAAGAAATATCCTAATGTAATTAATTTTGGTAAAATTCCAACTAATAATTTATATTATTTATATCAAAAAGCTAGATTAACGATAGTTCCTTCAATTTATACAGAAGCTTTCGGAAGAGTCATCCTAGAAAGTATAATGAATAACACGCCTGTAATAGCTTCTCCTCAGTGTGGCGCAAATTACTTATTTAAGAAAAAAAAATATTTGAAAATTTTACCTCTAAAAGTTAATTTATGGATTGAAGAAATTGAAGATTTTTTTAAAAAGCCTGTCGAAATTCCTGAGGAAGATATAAAAAAGATTGAAAGAATGTTCTCTCCTAAAGAATGTGCCAATCAAATTATAGAATTGATTAATAAATTATAATTTCGAGAATATATTTTTTAATTGAAAGTACTTACCCTTTTATCTTATAGTAAATTCTAAGAAATGTGAAGCGTAAAGAAGGTCTAATAAATCAGCTAATTTTCAGTTTAAAATTAGATATCTTGAAAATCTTTAATATTTTTAATAGGATAAGAAGGAAATCAAAGATAAAAAAATATTTTAAAACACACGATAAAATTAAGATACATTTCGGTGGCGGAGAAGAAAAATTAGATGGATATCTCAATACAGACATAGTAGGCAAAATACCAATCAATATCGCTAAAAGTTTACCTTTTCCTTCTAGATCCGTAGATGTGATTTATTCGTGTCATGTTATCGAACATCTCTATTACAAACAATTTAGAATTTTTGTTAAAGAATCCTACCGTATCTTAAAAAAAGGGGGGATTCATATTATTATGACACCTTCTTATACTCGCCTGATTGATGCATTATATTATAATAAGGATTTAAGGAAGAAATTATTGCAAGGACATGAGAAATTTGCTGGAATAAAACTTGATCCAGCAACACTCTTAAATTACATGACTCATATTTATTATGGCCATAAATTTATACATGATTATGAATCAGTTGCGCGCCCTGCCAAATTATCAGGTTATTCTCAGATAAAAATTATTCCATTTTCAGAGATTCCCGAGGATGCCATTCGAAATTATGCTTTTATGAGGGAAACCAGAGGTAATGAGAGATGGAAAATTGAAACAGAAACATATTTACTTATTAAATAGATAATTAAAATCTTTTATAAGTTATAATAATCTGATTTTATGGAAAAATTTCATAATATAAGCCTTAATTTTGTTTCTCTTTCCAATCTTAATCATATAATTCATTCTATTATTGAAGGATTTATCGGCTTCCCTTTTTAATTCAGATAAATCTTCCACTTGATAGCCGTTCAAAAATTCTTTATAACATTTACTATATTTATACCACTTCCAAGGTTGTTTGAGTCTAAAAGTCTTAATGCATATTCCAATCGTAGCCAAATCATGAACGGAGCTTTTTTCATTAAAAAAAGGCACATCTACGAGAGTAAATTTTCCATTACGATAAATAATATCAGTTAATTCAATATGACTATGGGTAAAACCTTTTTTATGGAATTCTTTTAATAATTGTCCAAAACGATGATGAATTCTAGGATCTAGCAAATCAACAAGTCTTTTTCCTTTTACAAATTTAGTAATAATATATTCTTTTTCTTCTGAATAATTAACGGGCTCTGCAAGCTGGAGATTTTTAATGCCTAATATATTCCAATATTTTTTTAAATTGTTGTATTCCTTAATAATCCATTCTAAATCTCCCTTACAAATTTTAATGAAATATTTTCTATCTTTTGAGATATAATAAGAAAAATGACCTCCAAGTAATGCCCCTTTTATTTGCTTAAGCATAAAAATCTCGATTTTTATTAGATGTACACTTTATTATATAATCTTTAAATTTATTATATAATCTTTAACTTTATTATATAATCTTTAAATCTAAAAAATTCTAAGGGATAATCTTTGAATTTTGAAGGAAAAAAAGTACTGGTTACTGGAGCAGCTGGTTTTATTGGAAGCAATTTAACGGACAAATTACTTGAATTAGGAGCAGACGTAATTGGTTTAGATAATCTTTTTAATGGCAGACTGGTGAATCTTGAGGATGCTATGAAATATGGTAACTTTGAGTTTCACAAAGGCGATGTAAGGGATTTAAACTTCTTATTAGACCTTTTTAAGGAAATTGATATTGTTTATCATGAAGCCGCTTTTACAAGTGTACCTCAATCAGTTAAAATGCCCGACAATTGCAATGATGTTAATGTAAATGGAATGTTAAACGTTTTAAACGCAGCTCGGAGGATGGATGTCGATAAAGTAATATTCGCTTCAAGTTCTGCAGTATATGGTGATACTCCAACCTTACCTAAAAATGAAGAAATGGGAAGATGGCCAATTTCTCCTTATGGAGTCGCTAAATTAGCATGTGAGCAATATGCAAAAGTGTGGTATCATGTCTACGGATTAAACACAACATGTATACGATATTTTAATGTTTACGGCCCACGACAAAGAGATTCGCCTTATAGTGGTGTAATTGCTATCTGGTTAGGCAGAATTCTTCGAAATGAAGATTTAATAATATATGGAGATGGTGAACAATCAAGAGATTTCACTTATGTTGAAGATGTAATTCAGGGTAATTTATTGATTGCTGAACATAATATTCCTGGTGAAATTATAAACATTGCATGCGGTAATCCTATAAAACTAACTGATCTTGCAAAACTGATGTTAAAACTAACAGGTAAAGAAAATCTAGGAATAAAATATACAGATCCAAGACCCGGAGATATTAAACATAGTTTTGGAGACATTGCAAAGGCTAAAAAGCTTTTAGGATTCAAGGCGCTATACACACAAGAGGAAGGTCTTAGAGATTATTTAAAGTGGTATGTTAATAAATATAAGATACACTTAAAAATAAACTAATTAAAATGGGTAAGTTTAAAATAAATTTTAACAAATTTTTGTTTGAATCAAAAGAAAAAATTCATGTAATTATTTTTCTAATTTCTATAAATTCACTTTTTTTAGTTTTCTTAAAAATTATCAAAATTGATGTTATTTTGGGAATTCCAGCTACATCAATTTTAGGATTACTATTGTTTCTAGCCTTTCTTTTTAGTACAATATTCATTATTACATTGCTACCCTCATATCCTTGCTTTTTTATAATCTTTAATAGAAAGGGTTTTAATTTTCTTGAAAAATTAAGTTTAACGATAGTTGTTAATTTATCCTTTTATATTCTCACTGGATATATCGGATTTGTATTTACTCTTCAGATTACAGCATTCTATTTTTTCGTTTCTTTATCAATAGCTTACTTTTCGATAATTGCCTATATATTAATCAAGGATATTAGAATTGGTTCATATAATTTTTTTAAATCTAATAAATTCTCTGGTAAAAGTAATTATGAAAATTTTTCTTTTATTAAATACCTTAAAAAATTAATTCCTTCAAATGGATTCTTGCTAATAATTTTCTTGATTTTAATTTGTGTTTTTAATGTTGTAAGATTTGAATATTTCTTTGGAACTGATCCATGGTTACATATCTTTATTAGCAAACAAATAGTTAAAATGAACTATTTACCTATTGAGGAATATTATGGATCTGTAGGATTACCTATATTTGGGGCTGTAATTCATTTCTTTTCTGGTGTCGATTTTATCCATATCCCTAAATTCTTTGTTTTTTATACTATTCCATTATCAGCTTTAGTTTTTTACAATATTCTTATGAGAATATTCAAAAATCAAAATCTAGCTTTTTTTGGAGTATTCATTTTAGAATTTTCTGGTTTAGGTTTTGCTTATATGATGTATCAATATTGGCCAGCTCATTTAGTACTCATTAAAACCTTAACTATTTTCTTTCTTCTTTATGTAAGATTACAAAATTTTATTCAAATTGAGAGACCAACTAAAAAATCGGTGTTTTCAGATATGCCTTTTTTTTATTTAATAATAACGATTCTTTTTATTAGTGCTATTCTCACGCATGTACTTACATCTATAGTTTTATTACTCTGCTTTATGTGGATACTCCTGATCTATTTTATTAAAGATTACAGAAGGGGGTTCGATTTTCTACTACTATGTTGTTTATTTGGGATATTTATTCTTTTTCTATATTTCGGATTAAGTGCTGAACATTTTTATTTTTTCGAACGAATGGATTTCTCATCATTTTCTCTTGCATTTCTTCTTGCAACCATAGGTATTGGAGCAGCGGGAGTAATTCTTGTTTGGAGACTACAAAATTCAATACTTTTTACAACTGGAAGGTTTACAAAAACCGTAAGAGGAGAAGAATTTAGCTATTATAAAAAAATCGAAGATAAATTAATATTACCGCTTTCCTTGAGCATTATTATGATAATAGCAGTTTTTTATTATATAGGAAATTTACTCGTGTTTAAATTACCTATTACTTCTATATTTACAGGTATAGAAATCATGATATTTATAGCATTTGCCATATGGGGGATAATTTTATTCCAAAAGAAGCCAAGAGGAAAGCTTATGATAATGTGGGCAATATTTTTTGGATTTTTTTTTGTTGCAGTCTTCATTATTGATACACTAACAATTAATCGTAAATATTGGGCAAGAATCTTTTTTATGACCCCCCCGCTCGTAGTAATTGGATTTATCTCATACATTTATAAACTAATAAAAGCTAAGTCGATGAGTGAAAAACGAGTAAAATTCTTCATAATCTTCTTGATTGGATTTTCTTTGTGTACAACATATTTTCATGAATATGAGACAGTTCCATATGTTAGCTTAACAAATCGTCAAGTAGGCGGAGCCAAATGGTATTCAGAACATACTTCAGATAAAAATGTAATAATTACTGAATTTGGATTCTATTACATGTTTATGTATTATGATTATCCATACGACGAAAAAGACCAAAATATCGATGGTTGGGACACTCATCACTTTGAAGATACTAAGGACAATGATTTATTTCAACCGGATGAGCATATCGATGACGATGAGAATAAATTGCAAGAGCTAAAGGAAGAGCATGAGACAGATGTCGTTATAACATTGGATGATCAATATTATTACAATAAAGAATGGGATACTTATGGATATGTATCTGAAGAAGATCAGGAGGAATATTATGAACTTGAATATTTGAACAGAATATATTCAGCTAAAAGCAAAGACGGAACGGATAACGCGTACTACTGGGTTATCTAAAAATTTTATAATCTCCAGGAAACAGATTTTCAAATTTCTCTTTTAGAATTTTATTTTTTTCTCCTTCTATCTTGATTAGTTTAGGGATTTTTCCCACTTGGCCGACATTATTCTCACGGCTAATAAAAGCGCCTCTTACACCCTCAATATCATCAACAGCATCTAATCCTTTTTTAATAGATTTTTCTATATCAATTCCTTTTACTAAATTTGCTATTGCTGTAGCAGCCCCATCTGCTAAAGTAGCATTATCAGCAAAGATAGTAACGGCATCAGCTTCACCTAAACTTATAGCATGTCCTACAGTAGCTGAACTAGTACCAATACCAATTGGATTATCCTTTTTTTCGATTAAGAAACCAATATTTAGATTTAATTCGTTGTTTCCAGCATAAAGGGCTATTTTCATGGTTTTTTCTGAATCTATAGCTATTTCACCACCATTTTCGACTAAAGCTATTTTCGCATGTATAAAATCAGAATTTTTTTTATCTTTCATCCTTTCTAACATTAAATCTGCCAACGCTCCTGCCACTGTAGCCATAGGCCCAATATCGCATAAGAATGCTGTTTCTGCCATTAAATTAATAATATCTTTGTCGGTCATGACCTTAACAGGAGTAAAGGATTTTAGAAATTGAGTATCTTTTGACACGTATTCTTCTAAAATTTTTCGATGATAGTAAAACGCCTCTTTTGCTCTTAATATTGCTTTTTTCGACTCTGAAATAATTGTTACATCCGATTCCTTTTCACTAAAATGGTATTTATATGGTTTCAATCTAAAGATTTAATAATAAGTTGTTAATATCGTATGAATAATAAATATTAACAAAATATAAATAAATATTCTTTTATTAAGATATTAAAAGTATAAGAAACCGACTTTAGATATGTCAGTAAAAATAAATTACGAAGCTGTTGTTTCTCAACTTAAAAACGAATTGAAAACTGATTGTGCCATAGCTAATCGATACGGTATAATTCTTTCCTCGAATATAGACACAATTCCAAAAGGAAAAGTTATTCCACAGAAGATACTTGAATTAATTGGTAAAAAAGAAGCAATTGCTAAAGAATTAGATTTAAATCAGATCAGTTCATTTGCTTTTGAGACTGAAGAGTTTAACTTCTTATTCACAATTAGTAAAGAATTAATTCTAATTTCAAAAGTTAATTTGAGTATAAATTTATCACAATTCATGCCTAGTATTAGAGTTTTTGCTCAAAAACTTAGTGCAATTAAGCAAGAACAAGAAATTAAGAGCTTTTCTGTATTTGATTTTTCCAAAGACATAGATAAAATTAAAGTCACATTAGAAAAAGAAACCATCAGTAAAGAAAAATATTCAATTATCAAAGATCTTATAAAATTTATTTCAAGTTAGAAATAGTGAAGGTGGGACTAACATATTACGACAAGTATATATCTATAAAGGTAAGGATCTCTTATACTACAGGCATTTTGGAAAAGCGCTTAAGCAAGATATTTTCTCTAAGCTTGTTGTAAAATTAATGGAAGATGCTTTTAATATAGAAAGTGCAACATCCATTCAAACTTACGATTATTATAAATATAAGATAACTTATACTGGAGCTTCTGAAAAATTAATGTTTCTATTTGTTACGGGGTTAACAGACAGAGCTGATTCAATACAAAAAGAGTTAATAAAATGTAAAGAAGAATTTTTAAATTTATTTGGGGATATTGTACAACATAAATTAGATGCTAAGACTTTCAGTGTATTCGATACGACAGTTGATTCAATTCACCGTAATTTAAGACCTAAAATATCCTTGGTCGGATTTTCGGGAGTTGGAAAAACAACAATCACAAAGTTAATTAAGGCAGAAGAAATTCCTATGAAACACGTTCCTACTATTACGGGTGATATTGCGACAATAAAAATCGGAAAACTACATTTTCATTTATGGGATTTTGCGGGACAGGAGCAGTTTAGCTATTTATGGAATAATTTTGTGAAAGGGAGCGATGCTGTACTTTTAGTTACGGATTCTACACTTGAAAATGTAGAAAAAAGCAAATTTTTCTTAGAATTAATAAAAGAAGAAGCACCAGATGCTCATACTGCCGTAATTGGGAATAAACAAGATTTAGGTGATGCATTGAAACCTAGTCAAATTGAAAAAATTTTAGGATTAAAGACGTATTCCATGATTGCTACAGACCCAGGAAATCGTGATAAAATGATTCAAATAATTGCAGATATTTTAGAGATGAGTGCTGAAATCTCGCCATTATTAAGACCTTTACTTCAAAGGGATAAATTTACGGAAGATGCAATGAAAGCGCTTGAAAGTCGTGAATTCAATAAGGCGCTTATATTATTTCAAAAAATTTCAGATTTATGTATTGAATTAGGAGATGACTCACTTGGTCGTGAGTTCTACGAAAAGGCAGAAAAAATAAAAGAAATATTGAGTAGTGCAGAAATCACAGAAATAGCCGAAGAATTAACTCAAGAGCCTCAAGTATCTGAGATTCCAGAAGAACAAAAAATATCAAAAGCGCTAGAGGTTTCACCCCCACCACCCCAAGCGCCTGAAATTTTAGAAGAACCAAAAATACCAAAAGCGCCAGAGCCTCTAACACCCCAAGCGCCTGAAATTTTAGAAGAACCAAAAATACCAAAAGCGTCAGAGCCTCTACCACCTCAAGAGCTTGAAATTCCAAAAGAGCCTAAATTACCTGAAGTTCCACAAAAAATTGAACCAATAAAACCATCTGAGCAAATTATAATAGAAAAACCACCGTTTTTAAAAGCATTGGAAACTGAGGAAGAAGAAATGCTAGTTAAATCCGCAATACCTAAGACTAATACGGGAATAGAATTAAAGCCAGAAGATTTTATAATTAGACAAAGCCCTAAGAAAATTCTAGAAGTACCAGAAGATGCTAAAACAAAATTAAAGACTTCTTCTTTTGGTCACGTCTTAAATCCCGATAAAAAAGCACCACAAATAACACCTGTTGCTCCAAAGAAAATAACAAGTTCTATATCAAAACCTCCAAAATTAATAACTCCTATAATTCCTAAAAAACCTGTAAAATTGAAACCACCAATAATTCCCAAAAAACCTATTAAACCATCGCCCCCTGTTTCGGAAGTTTCTGAACCTACAGTTCAAGAATCCTCTTTAGAGCCATCTATTGATTTACCAGAAGGAGCTAGCAAAAAACAAATAGAGAAGTCTTTAATGGACCTTAAAATTAAGAAGGCAAAACTTCAAGAAATGGCTTTAGATTTTGATATGCAAGAACTATCTGGAGAAATTACTGTTGAAGAGCTTAGCGAAAAGAAAATGAAATTAATGATCATAGAGGAAAAAACAGCTAAACAAATTCAGGAGATTCAGAAAATATTAGATAATTTAGAATAATGAAAAAAGTTGTTATTCAACTGAAAAGCTTAATTTTTATTTTAACCAAACATAAAAATTATATACTTTAAATAAAATTTTTTAAATACTTACTCGGTACATTTGCATCACCAATTTTTATTCCTTTTTTACCTCCATGGTAATCCGAGCCTCCTGATTTAATTAAATTAAACTGCTTGGCAAGTTTCCGATAAAAATCGGGAAAGTATTCTTGTGCCCATTTTGCTTTTTCTGTATTATAAAAAGGTCTATTTTTTGAATAAGTATATTCTATTTCAATTCCTTTAATTCCAGCGTTTACACAAAATTCAATAAATTTTGATCTATTAGAGACATTATATATTCCAGGATGAGCTATAATAGGAACGCCTCCAGCTGCATTAATTAATTCTATTGATTCTTCAAAATTTAACTTAAACTCCCTATACACATAAGCAATGCCTCCTAAACTTATCATTTTAAATAAGTCATTTTTTGTTTTTCCTTTAATTTTATCTGGATTATTTTTTATCATAATTTCAACTATATGAGGACGTCCTACAATATGAGTTCCAGCAACTGATTTAACTTCTTCGTATGTTATATTATATCCCTGTTCTTCTCGAAGTCTGTCACATATCTGTTTTTTTTGCTTTAAACGCCCTTCCTTCTGTAGTTTAAGAGTTTTAATTAATTTGGTAGAATTATAATCAATATTTAAACCTACAATATGAATATCTTTTATTTCTCTTTCTGGCTCGTGTCTAATAGATAATTCAATACCGGAAAGAACTATTATATCCTTTTGTTCTCCATATGAGAGAAATTCTTGAACTCCCTCAATCGTATCATGGTCAGTTAATGCTATTGCCCTGATATTAAGTTTTTGAGCCTTATCAATTAATTGTGAGGGTGTATCTAAACCATCTGATTTATTGGAATGCAGATGCAGATCAATCATTAAATTTAGAAATTTATGGGAAAATAATACGTTTTTCCTATGTTAGTAAATTTTCTTTTTTGTTTTTATTCACTCTTCATTTTTTCTAAAAAAGTTTAATAAAACTGTGTCTTTAACCATATCTAGAATGATTATTTCATAGGTGTAAAAAATATGACCATCATCATAATGAAATTTGGCGGAAGTTGTTTAATTGATGAAAAATCATTTAGTAAAATTTATGAGATTACTAAGATCTATGAAAATGAAAAAAAAATTTACATTGCCTCAGCTTTGAATGGAATTACAGACTTATTATTAAATACTGCGAAAAATATTACCGAGCAAAAAGAAATAAATAAAAATATGGCAATACTAGAAAAAAGACATATTGATATAATAGAAGAAATCTTTCAAGAAGATTCTCCACATTATATTAAAGCAAAAGATTGGGTTGATGAAAAATTAAGCGAACTAGAAGATGTTTTTGAAGACATCAAAGAATTTGGGTTAGAACCGTATTATGCTGATTATATTTCGAGTTTTGGAGAAATCATATCAACTTATATCTTGAATGAATATCTTCATAGTAAAAATTTAGATTCTGTATATATTCCAGCAAACAAAATAATTATAACAGATGATAATTTCAGTAATGCTTATCCTTTATATGATTTAACTAACAACCGAGTAAAAAATAAGATTATCCCACTATTAGAGAATGTAAATAAGAAATTCATTTTTTGTATAACGGGATTTATAGGGAGAAATAAGATTGGCTATATAACTACGTTAGGTCGAGGAGGTTCTGACTACACTGCAACCATACTGGCACATTCGTTATATGAAGTAGGAAAAGATAAAGATATTAAAGTCATACTATGGAAAGATGTAGATGGTTTACTCGCAATCAATCCAAATTACGTGCCAAAATCATCTTTAATAAAGAAAATAGATTATACTGAAGCAAAAGAGATAGCAAATTTTGGTGCTAAAGTATTGCATCCTAAATGTTTAGAGGCTTTAGAAAAGAATAAAATTCCATTGGAGATTCGAAACTTTGATAAACCGGCAGAGAATTTCAACTTTACAATGGTATCTGAGGATACAGATAGGAACGAAATAAAAGGAATATCTGCCATGGAAGATGCCACTATAATTACTATTACTTCTGGATCTATGGTTGATGTGCCCGGAATTTTGGCAAAGATATTCAAAATCATGGGCAAAAACAATATAAGTGTGTCTCTAGTGTCGCAAAGTGCTTCAGAAATTAGTACTTCATTCGTAGTAAAACAAGCAGATGCAGAAAAGGCGGAAAATGCCTTAAGAAAATCGTCTCATTTCACAGAATTTTTTGAAATTAAAGCTGAAAGCGTTGCAATAATTAATATTACTGGCTCAAAAATTTTAGAAAATAAAACGAAAGCAAAAATTTTCGAAGCCTTAGATAAAAAAGATATACATGTGAAAGCATTATCACAAAGCTCAGAAGAATTAAATTTATCATTAGTGATTGATAAAAAGAATCTCACTAATGCAATAAATTTAATTCATGACGATCTTTGGGAAGAATTTATTGAGAATAAAATTGAGAGATAAAAATTGGTCTTTTTTAAGATATTTTTTATTGAATATGAATGATTATTAGAAAATTCGATAAAAATACCTTGTTTTCAAAATATGTATAGGAAGATTAACAATTTTAAGAAGTTAGAATGAATAATAAGGCAGTTTTATAAATTACCCTTGAGTTCTTGAGTCTATTATTCTGCGGGTAAGTTCGGTGAATGCCTCATCAACATTAATTCCAGTTTTGGCGGATGTCTCGATATATATACTACCCTCATTTTCAGCATACCCTTTCGCTTCAGCTCGATCTATAACTTCACCCACATCTTCCAATAAATCTAATTTATTACCAATAAATACAAATGGAATATTTTCTCCTGCAAATTGCCTAATTTCCGTTAGCCATTTTCTTGTTTCAGTATATGTTTGTTCTCTTGTAAGATCAAAAACTAGTAATGCCCCAGCAGCACCTTTATAGAAAGTGGAGCGTATAAATTCGAACCTTTGTTGCCCGCCTATATCCCAAATAGAAAGTGTTGCTATTTCACCAGGACGGAACTCAACATCCTTAGTTAAGATGTCTACGCCTACTGTCAGCTTGTAATTTGCCGCAAACCTGTTTTTGATGAATCTCTGGACTAGACTCGTTTTTCCAACAGCTGCGGCACCAGTTAAAAGTACTTTTAATTTAAAACTTGACATAAGGCTTCTCTTCTTTTATTATAGTTTTAATTATTTTTATTTGTATATAAATAAATATCGTAAATGATATTTAAGAATTTATTTAATTTTTAAATACAAATGCTTAATTAACAATTTAATAGTTGTTATGTTTTAAATATTTTTACAAAGAGAAAGTTGTAAAAATGGTGTAATTTTACCTCTTTGGAATTTTTGAATATTCTTTTAAACTGGGGAAATATTTAAGATTCATATGAGGGAAATACATGGCCTCAGCGTATTCCTTCTGAAATTCTTGTTTTGTTGCGATTTCGATATATTTTATTTTTTTTAACAATGTTTCAGCTTTTTTCCTTAGCTCTTTATTCAATAAGCAATTTTGAGCTCCAATTCCTGCAGCATTTCCAATTTGAAAAATATAATCACTTGGAATATCAGGGATCATTCCAATAAATTTCGCATTTTCTTTATTAATATAGTTTCCAAATGCACCTGCTAAAAATACTTGCTTAATCTCTGATTTAACATTTAAATACTTCAATATTACTTTTGTCCCCGAATAAAAGGCTGCTTTTGCCATTTGGATTTCCCTAATATCTTTTTGGGAAATTTTAATATCTTTATTTAAATTATTATCGTCTTTACTAGCAATAATAAATTCAGTATTGTTATCACCTTTAATGATTCTCTCGTGGTTCACAAATTCTTTATTAAAGGTTCCGCTTCTAGTAATAAGTTTTGATTTTAACATTTCTGCGACGGTATCTATTAAACCAGATCCGCATATCCCAATTGGTTTTTTATTTTTAATTGTTGTATAAGAGACGTTAAAATCTTTTGGATCAATTTTTATGCTATCTACTGCGCCTGCTGCTGCTCTCATTCCATCTTTAATGTGAGCTCCTTCTAGTGCAGAACCAGCAGCACAAGAACCAGTAGCCAACATCTTTTTATTTCCCAAGATTATTTCGCCATTTGTTCCGATATCAATTATTAAAGTTAACTTTTTCTCTTTATCTATTTGTGATGAAAGTATTACTCCCATTGTATCCGCTCCAACAAATCCAGCAATAATTGGAAGAGTATAAATGTTGCCTTGGCGTGAAATATTCAAGTTTAACTTTTTTGAGTTAATATTTAATCCCTGTTGAAGTATTGGGATATAAGGACTCAGACCAATATTTACGGGGTTTAATCCCAAGAATATATGATGCATGACCGAGTTTCCTACTATTGTTGCCTCATAAATCTGAGATGGCTCTATTTTTGCTCTCTCGCAATTTTTTAAAATAATATCATTTAAAGCTTCAACAACTAGAGAATTTAATTTTTCTAAACCATCTTTATTATCTTTTATATAGGTAATTCGAGTGATAACATCTTCGCCATATGCGGTTTGAGGATTTAATTTAGAAGCTATAGAATATATTTTTCCGTTATTTAAATTAATTAAATATCCTACGATTGTTGTAGTCCCAATATCAAAGGCAATTCCAAAATTTTCTTTAATAGTATTTCCAGGTTCACAAGCTATAATTTTATTGTTATTCCAAAAAGTTAAAGTAATTCTATGATCGCTATCTCTTAAAATGTTAGGGATTACATTTAGTAATTCAAAATTAAAATAAATTGGAGTTTTTATTGAACGCTTAATTCTCTCTAAATCTGGAATAGGTTCTTCTAACGAAGGTTTTTCTATTTCAACATATATTTTTTTGATGGCAGGATTAAATTCTACTCCCTTATTAATACCAGATGTAAGAATTTTAAAATCTTCAAGGAGTAATTCCTCAGGTAAAAAAATACGAAATTGAGGTGGTACAGCCCTTTCTAAACTATTAATAAATTTCTCATTTACGAAAGTTTGGCAGGATAATCTCCACCCTTTTTCAAACTTTTCTCTTGTCAAAAAATTTTTTTCGTTTTCAGTGGATTGACTTAAATATTCAATACCCTTTTGAACTATAATTTTACATTTTCCACAAGTACCCACCCCCCCACATAAAGTTCTAATTTGAACGTTTATTTCAGCTAATAAATCATAAATGGTTTTCTTTGGAATATAATAGACTCTTCTGGATATAGGTTCAAAATCTATAATAATTGATTTTTTGTCTCCCATCTCTTCTCATTAAAGTGTGAATAGCTTTTTAATTTATTTTTATCAATTAATCTTTAATATCTCCAACTATAACTGCTTTAAAAGAGATATTTTTAAAATTTCTCTAAAATATCTTAATTTTAATTAAAATAATTATCACAATATAAAAACTTTAATTACATACTAGTTGTTACTAAAGTTGAAATAATAACATTATTGTTTTTCTTTTATTTATTTGATTTAGTAATTAAATTATCATTACAAGTGTCAATTTTTATGCAAAGGAAGCTCTCGAAAGAGGAGTTAGCACAAAAAGCAATTGAGTTATTGGATAACGCCGAAAATTTTGAGGAAAAAAAAGAATGGTATAAAGCAATTGAGAAGTATCAGAAAGCAGCTGAGTTTCTTCAACAAAGTGGATATTTAACTCATAGGATTCAAGATATCTATACTAGAGCAACCGAAATAAATAACTACTTAAAACAACAAAAAGCATATGAATCCTCTCAGGCTCAGATTCAGAAAGCGAAACTTGACCAATTACAAGATCAGGCATTTATTTTATTAGATGAGGCAAAAGCTCATGAAGAATCTGGTAATCTTCATAATGCTATTCAAAATTATTTGTCTGCTATAAAACTGTTAGCTCAATCAGGATGGTCCGAAATCCAATTGGAAAACTTAAAATCGAAAATTGTGGTGCTTACTGAAATTTATGAAAGCCAGAAGCAAGTTAAAGCAGATGTTCAGGCTCCAGTTCAACCTCAGGTAAGCGAAATCACTGCTCAACCAATTGTAGATAAAAAAGCAATGGCACTGAAAATATACGAAGAAAAGAAAAAACATGAAGAAGAGACGCAAAATAAAGCCTTTAATTTTCTCGAGACGGCAAAAGTATATGAAAAAGATAAAAAATACGATGAGGCAATAATAAATTATCAAAAAGCCATTGAGTTATTAAATTCTTTGGGTTGGACTCAACAAACACAAAATATTCAACTAATTGTTGATAAACTTACGATAGAACAGGAAAGTTATCTAACAATTCAAGTTCAACAAGACCAAGCTACAACGTCTATAGGTGAAAAAATATTAGCAGAAACACCGGTTTCTCAATCTGAAATAGATATTAAAAAGCAGAAACTTATTGAATTTGAACAAAAAAAGAAACAAGAAGAAGAACTCCAAAACAAAGCCTTTAAATTAATTGATACAGGAAAAAAGTTGGAAAGAGAAAAAAGATATGAGGAGGCTTTAGAATATTTTGAAAAATCAATAAATCTTCTTAATTCTATAGGATGGGACGCATATACTCAACCAATTATTAAATCCATAAATGATATTAAGGAAAGAAAAGAAAGAGAAATACAGGCTGAAGAAATTAAGAGAAGAAGAGAGGTAGAATTAACCAAGCTCCAAAAAATGATCCAAACAAAACAAAAGGAAGAATTTATAGAATCTGCCCAAGAATCAGAATTAAGGAGAAGGGAATTTGAGCAGAAGCGTCATGATAAATTACAAAAAGAAGAAGAATTTTTTACCATTTTAAATGAGGGTGATAAATTAGTTCAACAATCGAATTACGACAATGCTATAAATGAATATAAAAACGCGTTGGATAAGCTCAGTAATATGGGATCTGGATGGGAATCTTATATTCCAACACTTCAAGAAACAATATCAAGTATAGAACAGAGAAAAAAAGCTATTGTTGAACTTCAGCAGGAACAAGAAGGAATAGAAGAGGAAAAAAGGTTAAAAGTGATAATTGAAGAAAGAAGACGACAACAAAGGGCGGAAAAAATTGCTCAACAAATGGCCGAGGAGGAGAGAAATAAATTAATTCAAGCGCAAATGAGTGCTAGAGAGGTAGCTTATTCATTACTAGAAGAAGCAGGAAATTATCTTAAAGGAGAAGAACCAAATTTTGATAGTGTAATTTCGTTGCACATCCAAGCAAGAAATATTTTGGAGGAAAATATTGGATGGAAACCCGAAATTAATAATATCAATAGACTTATTCAAGATCTCCAGCATGAAAAAGCGATGTTCCTTGAAAAAAGAAAATTGGAAGAGCAAGCAAAATTTGAAAGACTTCAAGAATATATTGCATTCCAACAAGAACTTAAGAGGAGATCAGAAGAATATGAAAAAGAAGAAAAAAGAAGAAGAACTGAACTTGAAGAATTTGAAGAGAGAAAGCAGTTTGCTGAAGAAGTAAAACAACAAGTTTTAGGATTAATAGACGAAGGGAAAAAATTTGCTAAGTTCGGTAAGTTTGATAAAGCATATGACATTTTTAATAAAGCTATAAGCCAATTTATAAAAATGGGATGGAAAGACCATATTCATTATATTGAAACAGAAATTAATAATACTAAGCTCTTAGAGGAAAAAACTATGAAAGAAGAACTTGAATTACAGAGAATTCATGAAGAGTTAGAAAATCAAGTAAGCTTTGAAAAATTGAGAAGGCAAGAAGAAGACCGAAGAATTAGAGGTACAATTGGAGAGATTGGTGATTTAGCTGATGATGTTATGGAATTAATTGAAACTAGAAGAGAAAAGATAATATTAGAAGGAAAAAAAAGGGAACAATTAATAAAAAGAGAGGCAAAAGATTTTAGTAGAAGTATGGCAAAAATGATAAAAATAAAACAAGAACTAAAAGCAGAATTGGTAAATGCAAAAGAAAAAGAAGCAAAAAAACTAGAAGAAATACAAAAAGCAGAGGATAGAAAAGATCTTGATGAAATTGCTAGAATGATCAAAGATGCTGTTAAAAAAAAGAAGTGAATGCATTTCATTAGTCTGAATTTTTTAAATCAATAATATTATAAAATATTAATAAAAAATCAAAATAGTCCAAAAATGATTGAAAAAGAAAAGATTTTTAAAAGTCGAATGTTTGCCCGTCAAACTTTGATTGAGGGGTGGGACCAAGAGGTATTAAATAAAGGTTGCATAATGATCGTAGGCGTTGGAGCGCTTGGTTGCGAAATTGCTAAAGATTTTGCATTAATGGGGATCAGAAAGCTTATTTTGGTTGATTTAGATACGATCGAAACTTCAAATTTATCTCGACAGATGTTATTTAGACCCGGAGATGAAGGTCGACCGAAGGCAGAAGTTGCTGCTGAAAGATTAAAGGAAATGAATCCTTTTTTAGAAATTAATCATTACTTTGAAAAACTTCAAAAATTGCCCATGTCTGTTTATGAAGAAGCTGATGTTGTTATTATGGCCTTAGATAATTATAACGCAAGACTTGATTTGAACAAGATCAGCTTAAGATTAAAAAAACCCGTAGTTGAAGGAGGTACGGTTGGTTTTGAAGGTCATGTTCAAATAATAATTCCTGAAGGTTCGGGGTTACAATACAAAAACAGAGAAGTTGAAATCGAGAAATTAGTTGAGTCAGAACTATGGTCTATAACAGAAAATAAATATCCCGAATATTTTGAAGCTGAGAGACAAATAGAAGAATTAGAAGAAAAAATAGAAAAAATAAGACTGGAAAAAATAGAGCCTATCAAAGCTAAAATAAGAGAAAAAATTGAGGCTGAGTTTGATGAAAAATATGCTCCCGAAGTATTGGACCTAACACCTTGCTATAGATGTTTAGTTCCAGTGCCTCCAGCAGATGATAAGTTGGTGGCAGCATGTACGTTAAAAGGATTGCCAAGAAATCGAAATCATTGTGTTATCAAAGCAGAAGTGGAATTTGAAAAAAAATACGATCATAAGCCCGACTTGAATAACGACGGCGATGTGCTAAAATTAAAAGAAATTGCTCAAGACGAGTTAGAAAAACTGAGAGAGAGAGTATTTAATGAGAATGTGCCTGCTGAAAAAATAGCAACCTTGACTCCAGAAGAAATTCAAGAATGGAAAAATAATATTAAAGAAACTTTTGGAACAGATTATAAATTCGAAGAAATGGAAAACATATTAGGAAATAAAATTGCTGCAATTCAAACAGTTAGCTCCATAATTTCTAGTATAGAATCTCAAGAAGCTTTAAAACTTTTATTCCGAGCGAAGGGGAGAAATATTGGTCCTCCAATGGATCCTCCTTATGTTAATTATAATGGAGTTTATGGTCAATTTGACCCCTTAGACATTATAAAGCGTGAAGATTGCCTTGCATGTGGTAAAATTGAGGGAGAAGAAAACCTTCAGATTGTAGTACCTTTTGATGCTGATGTAGGCTATATCTTCGAAGCTATGGAAATTAGTGGATATAAATTAGATACAGAATTATGGATGCTCACCAATTCTATGAGTAAAGAGATTTATTGGAATCCTTACATCCCTTCAATGAAAGATCCAAAAGTTAAATTAACTTCTCTTAAAATTAAAAGTAATGACATTATTTCCATGACACCTTTAGGAAAAGCAAAAGAAGAATCAGAAATTAAGAAATATAATGTTATAATAACTTTTATGTGATAATTTTTTATATCTTTCTTCAATAACTACAGATCCAGTCTTTTTTTATTTACTAGATTAATTAATTCATCGATAAAATATGCTTTAATCCCAGCATTGTTTCCAGTCATAATATCTTTTTCTTGATCTCCAAAATATATCATTTCTTCGCTATTTAGATTGAAATGTTCTTTTATTAGTAAGAGTCCTTCTGGATTTGGTTTCCATTTTCTAACGTCTTCCCTTCCTATTATAAAATCTATCTTTTCAAATATACCTGCTAATTTTAATGATTCTATTATAGTCTTTCTAGTATTTAAAGATAACACAGCTAATTTAATTTCTTTTGGTACTTCAAATTTACTTAAATTATTGATAAAAAATATAGATTCTTCTATATACTTGTTTTCTTTAATGCTTTTTATCTCATAATCTTCTAATAGTTTGAAAAAAAGCTCAAGTTCACCTTCATCACCTTTTTTTACAACTTGATCAAGGCACGCAGAAATATGTACAAATTCACAGTCCTCACTATAAACATTATTATATCTTTTTGTTAAGAGTCTTTTTAAATGCCCCCAATCAACTGCTAATTTTGCAATTGTGCCATCTAAGTCAAATATAATTACTTTTTTATGCTTAAAAGAAATCATTTGCACTTATAAAAAAAGATTAAATTAAAAAATAATTCTTATTAAAAGAAATTTAAAAGTAAATAGTAGCTTAATCCATTGCGTATTTTTGTGTCCACTTTTTTGCTTTAGCTTCAAATTTCTTTTGATTTCTAAAATACTCTTCACCAGCCTCGTGGTTTAATGGATCTGCCGGGTTAAAGAAAGGCGGCTCGTAATGCATCATCCCCTTAAGGGCTTCAACTATATTAACTAATGTTTTACTTGGTGTCCATCCAGAAGCTCCTGTTGACGCATCAACCTTCCCTACGAGATCTGGATTAATTAAATCCAGGCAGATATTCAATTTACCTGGTGGAATACTGGAATCAATATTAGGATGCCACATAAGAGTTACTGCATACGCATAAGGCGGAGCAAACGGGTAGTTGTCAGGGAACTTAATCTCGAAAATGAATTTTCCTCCATCATATGGAGTTCCCTTTTTACCAATAATTGTTAATCGTAAGTGGTCAATACTACGCCCCCAAGGTTCAAGGATAACATGATCATCATTTTTATATGTTTCAATTGCGTCGGTATAATCGTTTTCTTCTCGCAATTCTCAATCATCTCTCAAATTATTTAAATAAAAATTTTTCTTACAAATTTAATAAATTACTTTATTAAAAAGTTTTTCAATTAAAAAGATTAAAATTCTTGCCTATTAATAAGTTTTTATAATAGTTAAATTATTAAAAAAAGACTATACCTTATACATTAATAACTCTTATTTGAAATCGTAAAAAATATATAAATTAAATAATTAGATAATTATAAAACCCCTCCTAGCTCAGACTGGTTAGAGCACATCGGTAATAATATATTTTATCGAGCTTATCCGGCTGTAGATTAAATCGCGCATCGAGGTTTAAAGCCATTGACAATGCGTCAGCCGTTACAGTAACCGGGATGTCGCCGGTTCAAATCCGGCGGAGGGGACCATTTAATTTTCTTTTCGTATTTGAATAAGTTTCTCAGCTAAATACAATTAACTTCAAAAAATTATTATTTTAATTGTTCATTATTCTTAACTATAAAAATATTTGAGTTAAAAGAAGAAAAGAATTAAATGAAAAAAAAGAACACAGCCGTAGTTGGTGCTGGTTGGTTTGGACGGGCACATATAAGAATCTTTTATGAACTTTCAAATTTAGTAGGCATTTGCGATGTTGATAAAACAAAATTAGATCAAGTGGTTAAACAATACGATAATATAAATATCTATACAAGCGTAGATGAATTGATTAAAAACGAAGAAATCGATGCAGTTAGCATAGTAACACCGCCTAAATTTATCCCTAGTATATCAAAAAAATTTGCGACAGCTGGAATTGATATTTTAATGGAAAAACCAATGGCATTAAAACTAGAAGATTTAACACTTTTTTTGGAGTTTGGAAACAGTATCCGTATATTGCCCGGTTTTATAGAACTTTACAATCCAGTTTTTGAAAAATTAATGAGAAATTTACCTAAAATTGGAGATGTCCTTTCAATTACATCAAGGCGCATTGGTTTATATCCTAGAAGAGACTGGCAAATTGGAGTTATATTAGATTTATCTATACACGATATTTATTTACAAGAAAGGATTTTAGGCAAAGAGAACTATATCAATGCCTTAGGAGTAAAGAAATGTTACAAAGATGACGTTCACGCCGATGCTGCGTTTATAGTATTAGATTTCGGAAATGCCATAGGTCATATTGAATCTAATTGGCTTACACCTTCAAAATTTAGAAAAATGTATGTTAATGGAGAAAAAGGAGGAATAATAGTAGATTTTATATCTCAAAAAATTGATATAAATACGGGAATAGATCTACAAGGAGATTGGCCAATACATAAAGAAATATCGTATATTCCTTTAAGAGCCGATGAACCTCTTAGGAGAGAAATTATGAATTTCCTCTACGATAAAAAGCCACTTGTAACATTAGACGATGGGATAAGAGCTTTGAAAATTGCTTTAAAAATAGTTAATAGTTAATGATTCAAGGTGAGAAAAAGAAATGAGTCAAAACCATAAAGAAGATGAACAACACGAATTAGATAAAATTCGAATGAAAAAAATACGATCACTTATGGAAGCCCAGAAAAAGAAACAAGCATCTCAAGAAAGAATGTCTAATCTTTGGGAAAAAGTCGATTATATCTTAAAAGTTGTATTAATGCCTGATGCTTATAATCATTTGATTAATATTAAAGCGATTGAACCCCAAATTTACCAAAAGGTTATCAACGAGTTAGTCAGTCACGAAGTATTAGAGAATATAGATTATTTATTAGCTGTTATTTCAAAACAAGGAGGAGTTCCAAGAAGAATTCCTTTAGATGTAATTGTTCATTTAGAAAGACTGGCTAAAGGTATAAAAAGCAAAATTCAAGTTAAGCGAAAAGATAAGCTGATGGATTTAGGCTCCTATTTAAGCAGATAAAAATTACTTTTTTCAGCTTTAGAAACCATAATATTCTTAAATAAAGGATTCTAATTTTTATTTTTATTTTGTGTGTTTTATCTGAGAATTACATCAAAAAAATGGATAGAAATTAATTTATTGAGCTTTAATAATTTACGAGAAAATAGTGTTAATTAATGTCTTCAAGTCCGGTGAAAAAGAAGGATTTCATTAGTACGCAAGATTGGGATAAAGAAGAACTAAATAAACTATTAGATTTAACTAAAGATGTGAAATTGAATCCACACAAATATAGTAATGCATTGGCTGGAAAATCTGTATGTATGTTTTTTTATAATCCTTCAACGAGAACTAGAAATTCTACACAAGTAGCGGCCTATCAGTTAGGAATGCAACCAACCTTCAATAGCATTAAAGATTCATGGATTGGTTATAAATCAGAATCAGTAAAAGATACTGCAATAGTACTAGCACGATATTATAACGCGATTGGCATTAGATTATTTCCTAATTCTGTAAATTGGATATACAAAGAAGGAAATCGAATATTGCGTGAGTTTGCTAAATGGGCTCCTGTTCCTATTATTAATTTTGAAGATGACCAATTTCATCCACTTCAAGCTCTAACAGATATTTTTACAATTCAAGAAAAAAAAAAAGACCTAGAAGGTAAGAAAATAGTTATATCATGGGCTTATCATCCAAAACCATTACCTTTAAGTGTACCTAATTCGACTCTTTTAATAACCACAAGATATGGAATGGATGTGACTTTAGCACACCCAAAAAATTTCGAACTTGACGACGAGATTATAAATATAGCTAGAGTAAATACAACAAAATCAGGTGGAACAATTTCTATTTCAAACGATATTAAGGAAGCTTTTAGCGATGCCGATGTAGTTTACGTAAAAAGCTGGGGATCCAGAAAATATTATGGAAATGCGAAGAATGAAAAACCGTTAAGATTACCATATCGAGATGAATGGCGTATCAAGAAAAAATATTTTGATTTTACCAAATCAGACTCGATTTTTATGCATTGTCTACCTATCAGACGTAATATTGTTGCAGATAATGCCGTAATTGATGGGGAGCATTCAGTTGTTTATGATCAAGCTGAAAATCGATTATATACTATTAAAGCGCTTCTTTATTATTTACTTAAAAATATAGAGTAAATTAAATATATATTCTAAAAGACAAGATTAGAACTATTTATTGTTCTCTCGCAGAAATTACTGCTACAACTTCATATTCCCCATTTTTGAGTTTTTTTGCGTCAATATTAGCAAACTGAAACGCAAAAGGCCTTTCGAAGATTTGCTCAACCATAGGGGCAAGAGAACTTACAGCAAAAATAAGGATACGCTTAAAAATACCTTGCATATTATCCTGAATATTTAATTCCTTTATAACTTCTTCAACAACATCGATTTCCTTTTGATTATAGCGATATTTATATACACATTTAAAATCAACAGTGGTGGGTGCTTCAGGATCTTCAAGCGACAACCCCCCTTTTCTAAAAGGAAAGATTGTAGTTAGATAAAAATAAAATATTTCTTCGTAATGATCTTTTAAAAGATTAGCAATCATAGAACGATGTTTATAATCCGGCCAATAGCCTTTCATGATTTCAAAAAGGCGCGGATAATTTTTATATTTGTTTTCAGCGTCTTTTTTTAAATAGTTAAGTAATGCGTTTTTGAGGGGTTTAAATTCGCTCTCTTTTCCAACACGCATTAAAAATTTCTTAAATCGAATACTCATTCTTTAAGGATAGAAGTTATTTATATTGAATTTTTATAGAAGTCTTTATTTTTTCGGTATAATATTTAATATTATCCTTCATATTTAATCCTACTTTTAGTTTATTTCTGCTTTCTCTACATTTTATTGGAAATCATCTTAAAATCTCTGTATAAAAAATAATAATTTAGTTAAAATAGAACTTAATCTATTTTTATTATAATGGATAGCATTAAGGTAGGTCTTATTTTTTCAGAGAAATATCAAAAATATAATTTTGGACCAATGCATCCTCTAAGACCTCTGAGACTAACGCTAACTTATAGCTTAATGGAAAAATTAGGGCTTTTAGATAATCCAAGATTAAAAATTATTGAACCCCGCATGTGTACCAAAGAAGAATTAGAAAAAGTTCATTCACCTAACTATGTTGAAGCTGTAAAAAAATTAAGTAATAATCCAGCTGATAAATCCGTTAATCCAATCGCTTATGGTTTAGGGCCTGGAGATAATCCGATTTTTAAAGGCATGTATGAAGCATCTTCTTTAGTTTGCGGAGGAACTTTAATTGCTGCTAATAAAGTTTGGACTGACGTCGATTTCAACGTTGCATTTAATCCAGCGGGTGGGCTTCATCATGCCCTAGAAGATAAAGCGTCAGGTTTTTGTATCTTTAACGATATTGCGGTTGCTATAAAACACTTGAAGAAATTACAAAATAATATAAAAATTGCTTATGTCGATATTGACGCTCATCACGGAGATGGCGTTCAATGGCTTTTCTATGATGATCCAAACGTATTAACTATTTCTTTTCATGAAAGCGGAGAATTTTTATTTCCTGGAACGGGTGATCTTAATGAACGTGGTGAAGGAAAAGGTAGAGGATATGCTATTAATTTTCCATTATTACCAGGGACTAATAATAAAATGTTTTTAAGATTATTTAGTTATTGCGTCCCAAGAATATTAAATGTATATAACCCGGATATATTAATTTCTCAGCTTGGAGTAGATACCCATTACAACGATCCACTTACCCAAATGGGTCTTTCAATACAAGTTTACAAAGATTTAGCAAAAAAAATTGAGTTATATGCTGAAAAATATTGTAATCAAAAATGGCTTGCTGTAGGGGGGGGAGGATATTTAATGACAGTTGTACCGAGAGCATGGACTTTGTTTTTAGCTAAAATGTTAGATGTTGAATTAGATAATGAGTTGCCTCGAAGTTGGATAGAAGAGGCAAAGAAAAAAGCACCTTATGAAAACAAACCATATTCATTATGGGATCGAGGAGATAAAATCGAAGTTGATTTACTTGCACACCCAGAAAGCGCTAAAAAAATGATTGATTATATAAAATCGCTCATAAAAATATGCGATGAAAAATATCTCCCAGAATTAGAGAATTCAAAGATTTGATCGTCTTTGATGATCAAAGATTATCATTAGATTATACGACAAAAATGTAAAAGCATTTAGTTAAAAAAATAAACATGAAGTAGATTCATTCTATCATTGTTTTTTCAAAAAATTAAAAAAGAAAGAGTATTAAAATCGGAAACCATGATCGCTTAAAAGTAGAAAAAAGAGGAGACATATTTATCTAATAACAGGGTTAAGGGTTGA
>JBHLQY010000014.1:0-26059 GCA_048883105.1 Candidatus Thorarchaeota archaeon
GAAACGGCAATAATTACTGAATTATCTTGCAATGAATTTGATAATTGAGTATGGAATTCAGAACACTCAATTGCTTGGATATATTGCCCAAGAAATCTTGAAATGATAAATTTTCCCGCAAGCGACGCGTAAAAAGAAGTACCTGCAGCTGTAATATAAATATAATCAGCATTTAATAAAGCAGTAGCAAATGCCTTTATGTGAAAGCCTGGAATCTGTAGCGTGTTTCTTAAAGCAGCAGGCTCCTCGTATATCTCTTTTAACATAAAGTGTTCATATCCTCCTTTCTCTGCAGCATCGATACTCCATTCGATATGTTGGATTTTCTTGTCTACTTTGCTATTGCTCTTAACATCAAAAAAATCAATGCTTCCAGGCTGTAGTATTGCCATTTCATCGTCGTTTAAAATAAAACATTCTCTCGTTAAGGGTAAAAACGCAGGTATATCAGAAGCACAATATGACGTTTTTCCTTCTTCTATTCCAACTACCAAAGGGGACTTCTTTTTGACTGCAATTATACAATTTGGAATATCTGCATGACAAACTACTAACGCATATGCACCGGTACATTTTTTAACGGCCTCAATTACAGCTTCTCTGAATTTAAACCCAACATTCATAAAATCTTCAATAAAATGAGGGATAATTTCAGTATCTGTTTCAGAAATAAATATATGTCCCTTAGAGCGTAATTCGCTTTTCAATTCAATAAAATTGTCAATAATACCATTGTGAACTACCGCAATTTTACCAGAACAATCCACATGCGGATGGCTATTAATTTTTATAGGGGCGCCATGAGTTGCCCATCGTGTATGCGCAAGGGCTATTTTTGAACCATTTGGGAACACATCTAATTTAAGCTTTTGATGGATTTCATTAATTTTTCCAGCATCTTTTTTAATAAATAACTCTCCATTGTATTGTGTAACTATGCCGCATGAATCGTAGCCCCGATATTCTAACCGCTTGATAGCTTCAAGAGCTATCTTTCCAATTGCAATGTCTTGTTGATTAGTAATGATTCCAAATATTCCACACATTTTGAACTCTAAATTTAATGTGAATATGTTAAAAAATAATGAAATATATTTTAAGATTATTTAAAAATCAAGCATAAAAAAAAATTTAATGGTTTTGTTTTGAACGATAATAATAGTTTAGAAAGACCAAAGAATTTAGGATATTTAACTCAGAGAGATATATTTGATATACCAGAATCCTTAAAAAGGATTGTAAGAGATAAAAGATTAATCGTTAGGGTATCAAAAGAAATTATAAATAGAGATATAAAACATATATATCTTATAGGAGCAGGGAGCTCTTATCATGCGGGATTTGCGATATCTTATATGTTCAATAGAATAACTAATATTCCTACGTTTCCAGAATACGCAATGGAATTTCAATATTTAGTTGAACCAGTACTTCAAAAAAATGATTGTATAATTGGTATTAGTCAGAGTGGGGAAACTATAGATACCATAGACTCTATTAAAATAGGGATAAATCATGGCTGTTTAGTAATTGGAATTACAAATAACTTGGATTCAAATTTAGCCAAAATATGCGATTATACCATTCCACTACAATGCAATGAAGAAAGAGCAATTTTAGCTACAAAAACGTATATATCAGAATTGGCAGTTTTATCAATCATTTCTCTTGAAACCGCTAAAGAAAATAATTCTATCACTAAAAAAGAATACAATGTAATTTGGGAGGAATTAGTAAGTATTCCTGATAAAATAAAAAATGAATTACCTTTATTACATAAAAAAATAATGAAATACTCGCATTATTTTAAATTTTCAGAGTTTTGTTTTATCATTGGCAGCGGACCTGATTATGCAACTGCAATGGAAGCCGCTTTGAAATTGAAAGAAGGCGCAAGAATTTTTGGACAAGCATATTCAACTGCAGAATTTCCACATGGTCCAATAACATTAGCAGATTCTAAATCATGGATATTAGCGATAATCCCACACGAACAAGATAAAAGGAAACAGAATCTATTAAACCTTTTAAAGCGTATAAAAGAAAGAAAAGCAACTATTTTAGGTCTTTACGAATCAATTGAAGAAGGTGATATTCCAGAACCTATTGATTTTGGTATTAGAGTTCCTAATACTCTTATTAATTTACAGCCAATGGTTATGATTTTAGGAGTTCAATTATTAACTTTAGAGATTGCCAGAATAAGGGGTATAAATTGTGATACTCCAAAGTTCTTGACTAAGGTTTCAAGAATATAAAAATAGAAGAAACTACAATTAGATTAAATCTAGTTTTTTCATCTTTTCTGTAGCAATTTTATTAATCTCTATTGATGCGCTCATATCTATACTTGACTCACCAGATATCCTTAAATAAGGGCTTGTTCCTGACCGTCTAATTAGAATCCATCCATCTTCGTAATCGATCCTTATCCCGTCCATCTGATTGATTTTTTCAATTTTCTTTCCTAACTCGTTAAAAATATCTTTCATTTCATCAGTAATTTGTTTATTAATTCCATCGGTAAAGGGAATATCTTTCTTTAATCTATGATTAGTTCGATAAAATGGATATTTTGGAATATTTTCTAATAGCTCACAGAGCCCTTTTCCTGATTCTGCAATAATTCTTAGTACTTTAGCGATTGTTGCAATGGAATCGGGTCCTAAATGGGTTGAGGGCCAAATGTATGTGCCAGAGTTCTCTCCTCCTAAAAACGCATTATTTTCTTTTAGACACATCGCAACCTTAATATCTCCTACTTCACATCTGACGACCTCACATCCAAGTGGAGTTAGAACTTCTTCTATCAAACTTGATGAGTTTATAGGAGTAACAACTTTCATCATTTCTTGTTTTATTTTAGAGCCCTTATATCTTTCTAAATAATCTTTTGCCATTAAAGCTAATAATCGGATGGGGTCGACAATATCTCCATTTTCATCTAAGAAAATAACTCTATCAGCATCTCCGTCTAAAGCAATGCCTATATCATCATGTTCAGATATTTTTAAAAATTTAGAAATCTGCTTCAGATTTTCTTCGCTTGGCTCACTTAATCTTCCAGGAAATGAACCATCCATTTGACAATTCAAGGTCGTTACATTTATATTATATTTACTTAATAACTTAGGTATAATATCGCAACTTGAACCATTTCCTGGATCAACGATAACATGTAAATTACTTCCATCAAACATTATTCGGTGAATAATGTCCAAAATATGAACTTCATTAATGTCGTTAACTCGAGAGACTGTACCAACCTCATTCCATTCAATACTCGTAAATGTTTTCGTGTTATAAATTCTTTCAATCTCTTCTTCTTGTTCTGGATTGAACCCCATGCCATTTGGAGACCAAAATTTCAATCCTATATATTCTGGAGTATTATGGCTGGCGGTAATCATTACGCCTGCATCAGCACGCAAAACTCGGAGAGACATCGCTAAAGTTGGCGTTGTCACGATCCCCAACCGCTTAATATTGCACCCACAACTCACTAATCCAGAGATTAATGCGTGTTCGATAGAGGTAGCAGATTTTCTAATGTCTTTTCCAATAACTACAGTACCTCCTTCAACAGTACCATGTTCAATATAAGTTCCTAGAGCTAAACCAACTTCTAAGGCCATTTGTGGAGTAAACATAACATCTGATTCACTATAATTTGTAAAAACGCGTCTAATGCCCGAAGTGCCAAAGATATTGGAGGTCATAGTGTTAATTAGTTTACTTAAAAGTTTTTTTTAAAAATTAACGTATCATTTGATATAAATTATAGAAGAAAAATTACTTTTTATATTTAATCTCCGTTAGTCTGCTTAGATGAAAAACTCCAATTGAAAAGCAAGTTATATATTTTGGGTTAATTACTTAAGTCATTAGCCTTTAATTTTAATAAATAAAAAGAAAAAACTATAAAATTTCGAAATTATTAATTCATATAAGAGAAGATTAAAGATAATTTCTCTAATTAAATGATTTGTTGTACAAACCGTAGCTTATGATCTTTCAAGGATTGTTTAATATTCTTGATCTCTACTCAAATGAGATTGATCTTTTTTACGATGCTATAGATAAATATTTTAAAGAAAGAATTTCTATTTTTATCGACGGGGGCTCCTTAGAGAAACGCGATTTAAAAGAAGAACTTGAGATAATAACTTCTTTTCTTACAAATGAACTTGTTAATTTAGGATTTGAACGAGAAGATATTGAAAATAAATTTTCAGATCAATTTTTAAAAATAAGAAAGAGCGAAATAGACACATTGAACACACCAATAGAACGTTACAATAAGAAATTGGCTCCTATTGTCTATGAGATATTTTTGGAAAAAATAATAGACTATCTTGTTGACCCTTCATCATGTGTTCCTCTTTTGTTAGAATTAAAATCTAGAAATTTCCTTCCAATTGAGTTTATGATGGAATTAACAAATTTAAAAAACCTTTTTGAAAAAAATCCTGACAAAATAGAAAATTTAAAAAAATATGTTCAAATACGTGAAAAAATTATTCATAAATTTAGTGAAAACAAAGAAAAAATAGAAAAACTAGAGGATCTGGAAAATCCTCAAGAGAAACTGCAATTAATATATTTAATCTATAGAATTATCGAATTTTTTCATTTACAGAAAATTTTCGACTTTTCACACATTATAAATTATCTTAAAAATAACATTGATGAATGGTTAGTGTCGATTCCTTTGATTACATTAAAAAATCCTGATATATATTTTTGTGGAATTTATTTGACTAATTGTTTTCATAATATTGATATAGGCTCTTCCATTGAGAGAGTAATCCAATTTTTATTAAACCTATATGAAGAAAATATTGACGAGTTTGAAGCACCACTTATTGAAGCAACCGATAGACTATATTACTATCTAAAAGCAACACAGTTATGTAACTATAGATTATCTGATATACAAATAAAGAATCTTCTAAAAATAGAACCAAAATTCTTCGAGCCCCATTTTCTGAAAAATTTAGAAACCTCACAATTGGTTGTTTTATTAAAAATTTTTAATCTTCTTGGACTATATAAAAATTTCGAACCAAATAAAATCAATGCAATTATTGATGAGATCGAGAAACGAGTTACCCCTGAAGGAATAAAACAATATCGAGATGGATTTGTAACTTCAGAATCAACATACTATGTTCTATTTTGTAATTACATGAAAAATAGTCTTGATCGTTTAAAGGATTACGATCTATTAAGTAATATAATCTCTAGGATTTATAGGAATTTAGAAATTCTTGATTTCTCAGTCGATACTAATTACGACCTCGTAAGCGAGTTATTTTACTCAATTGAAAGTTTGAAATTATTGAATTGTATTGAGACTAAGCAAATGATAATACATCTCGCTAAATATTTATTTCCGCAAGATGTTGTAGACACAATATTAAATAGTGAGGAAATTGCCCAAACAAAAGCAAGATTTAAACACTTAAAGGTCAATCGAATTACTGGAGAAACTATTTATTAATCATTAGGTTAAATTTATAATTTAAATTCATGCTATTTCTTTTTTTAACAAATCAAAATTTTAATTTAATCTTCAAAATAATTATAAAATAAATAAATAAACAAAATTACTTTGATTTTTATGAATTTAGAAAATTTTGAATTAATTTATAAGGAGAATCGAGTTAAAATAGAAGACAAACCAAAAATAAAATCAAAACTAAGCGAAATTGTAGGAAATGAAAATGTTTCGGACAAGGAAATTGATATGTTTGCCTATAATAAGGATACTACTCTTTTAACATTAAATTGGACACTCGAAGGAAAAATTGCTGGTTTACCAGATTTTATAGTATGGCCTGATACTCCAGAACAGATTTCTACTATTTTGAAATTAGCAAATGAAGAAAAAATTCCCATAATTCCATTTTCAGAGGGTTCTGGAGTTGTAGGGGGAGCGATACCAATCTATGGCGGAATTATTCTAGATATGAAGAAGTTTAATAAAGTTCTAGAAATAAACGATAAAGATTTAACTGTTACAGTCGAATCTGGTATAAATGGGATGAATTTAGAGCGTTATTTGAATGCTAAAGGATACACAGGAGGACATATTCCTCAATCTCTTTATACTTCATCTGTTGGAGGATGGATAGCACATAGAGCTGCGGGACAATTTTCTACTAAATATGGTAAAATCGAAGATATTATAATGGGTATGGAAGTAATTCTACCGCAAGGGGATATTATAAAATTTAAGACAATTGCGAGAGCATCAACTGGTCCCCAACTTGATAAATTATTCATTGGGGGAGAAGGTACGTTAGGTATAGTAACGAAAGCTACACTAAAAATTTGGCCTTATCCTGAAAAGAGAGCATTAATTTCATATGCATTCCCCACCTTTGAAGATTCCTTAGAAGCAACTAGACAAATTTTGAGACAGCAAATATATCCCGCCGTTATACGAATTTATGATGCCGATGAAACATATAGGCATTTTGGTCATATAGAAAAATCTAAGGATAAAGTGATGGTTGTATTTGTTTGTGAAGGTATTGAAAGACTCGTCGATCTTGAAGGGGTAATTACTAGAGAGACATGTGAAAAAAATAATGGGATTGATTGTGGAGAAGAACCCGTAGAGCACTGGTTTGAAACTAGATTCAGAGTAACAGAAACATCATCAACACCAACATTTAAAATAGTCGCTGATACTATTGAGGTTGGATTTTTATGGGATAAAGCGGCAGATATGTATCATTCCGTTCTAGAAGCTGCAAAAAAAATTAAAGGTGTCATAATGGTAACGGCGCATGTTTCTCATTTTTATCCTAATGGAGTGGGATTTTATTTTACTTTTGCTGGAATACCTCCAAAAGAAAAAACTGATTTTGAGTTTTATAAAGAGGTTTGGAATACTATTGTTAAAACAGTAGAAGATGCTGGAGGATCTTTTGGGCATCATCACGGCGTTGGAATCAATAGATCTAAGTGGATGTCTGTAGAATGGGGAAAATCTTTTGAAACTTTAAAGAATATAAAGAAGCTACTTGATCCTAATAACGTTTTAAATCCAGGGAAAATTTATGAAAGTGCCTGGGAAGAGGGAGGTGAGATTTAAATGAGTGATATTCTAAACAAGTATAAATGGATGGGACCAATCATCGCAAAAATGGATCGCGACATTAAAAGGACATTTATGAAGAACTTTCGAATGAGGGATAAGAATTTTTTTCCCGAAGGAGATTATAAAGCTGATGTAAAGAACTTGGTAAATTGTATGCTTTGTCCAAATATGTGTCGTTTTGACTGCGGAACTCTTCAAGCAGCGAATTCTGAAACCATGAGTCCTGCTTATAAGGCAAGAATCGGGTATTATCTCACATTGGGAAAAATTGACCCCTTGGATCCGTCAAACAAAGAATTCATTGATTTAATGTATATGTGTAGCAACGAAGAAAATTGCAAAGTATGGTGTCCATTCGATTTTTCTGTTGTTTCTTTACTTGAAACCGTAAGAGATGACCTAAACGATAAAGGATTAATGCCAGATTATTGTAAGGAACAACTAGAAAAGTTGAAAAAAACTAATACTATCGAAGATTACAACGTCTTCCAAACTTTCAAAGAAAAAGGTATAGAAAACATCGAAACCAAGGGAAACGACGAAGTGTTTTATTATATTGGCTGTGAGTCTATGAAATTTCCAGAAGTTATTAAGGCAAACATTGAAATCCTCAAAAAAGCAGGTGTTAGATTTTCTACAAATTTAGAAATAAAGGTTTGTTGTGGTGGACCTGCGTTTAACATCAGGGATTTAGAAAAAGCAAAAGAACTTGCTAATAAAAATAGAGAATTAATTGAGAACACTGGTGCGAAAATTGTCATATCAGATTGTCCAGGTTGTATAGAAACCTTAAGCAATCGGTATCGAAATGTTGGAATTGAAATTGATAAGAAATTTATACATATAGCCCAATATATTAAAGAACTTATCGATAACGGAAAAATAAAATTTGAAAGAGAAGTCTCTGATGAATATAAAAAAGTAACTATTCATGATCCCTGTTTACTTGCCAGAAATTTGAATGATACTGAGTCTATTAGAGCAATTTTAAATAAGGTGCCTGGTATTGAAATTATTGAACCGATATATAATAAACAATATACCCATTGTTGTGGTTGGAGTGGTACAGTTCATTGGGCAGAAAAAAATATAGCAATCAAAGAAGCTTCAAATAGAATTAATGAATTGAAAGAAACTGGAGCAAGTGTGTTTATTTCAGCATGTCCTGAATGTGAATTAGGTTTAGCATATGGAATCAGTGAAAAAGATAAAGAAAACATTAAAATAGTAGATATTTCCGAATTATTAATTAAAGCATTTTAATTTCTAAATGATTAATTAAAAATTTAAATTTAGTTAAATGTTACCCAAGTGATTGAAATGAGCGATTTGTTGTGTGTGTTTGATTGTGGGACGACCGGAACAAGGACAATTATTTTTGATATTAACGGAAAAGAAATTGCGAGATCTTATGAAGAATATCCAGTTGTTAAGCAACCAGTAGGCATTTCAGAACAAGATCCTATAATTTGGTGGAATGCAATTAAGAATACATGTAATAAAGTGGTAAAGAAAATAAATATTGATAACGTGATAGGAATATGTGCCGATTTTCATCGAGCAACTGCGACTATCATTGATAAAAATGGAGAAGTATTGCATCCTGCATTAAGTTGGATGGATGAGAGGGAACTAGCTCTCGAGGAAGAAGAAGGATTAAGGTTGTCTGTTCCCAAGATCCTATGGTTTAAAAACGAAAAACCCGATTTGTTTAGTAAAATCTATAAAATAATATTTCCGGATACATATGTTTATATGAAATTATGTGGAGATGACGTATGTGTTTCAGAACCTACAAATGGGATATATGGAATTATGAATATGAATACTTTAGATTGGGATGTAAATCTTGCTAATAAGTTTGATTTGCCAGTAGATTTATGGCCTGAACTTCGGACTCCTGGAGATATTATTGGCGAATTGTCTAGTGAAGCAGCGGGAGAACTTGGATTAAAAAGAAGTGTCCCAGTAATATTAGGAGGAGGGGATCAACAATGTGCGGCACTAGGTATGGGAGTAATTAATCAAGGTCAAGCCAAAGTAACTATAGGGACGGGAACTTTTGTAGATTATGTTACGGGTGATGAACCAGCTAAACCAGCAGGCGATGTTCCAATTTTTCCTATACCACATGTTATAAAAGGGAAATGGTTAATTGAGGGGGGCATGCCAGGTACGGGAACAGCATTGAAATGGTTTAAGGATAATTTTTCACAATTACAAGCTAAAGAATCTGAAGAAAAAAATCTTGATGTTTATGATATTTTAAGTAAGGAAGCAGAAGAAATCCCTCCGGGAAGTGAAGGTTTATTGTTTGTACCATTATATATGTTTAGAAAAGGGACTATCCACGGTTTGGGATGGAATCACACCAGAGCGCATATGATCCGTTCTATAATGGAATCAGCAGCATTAAGCGCACAAGTGTATTTAGGAATGCTAGAAGCCATCGGGCGTGCCAAAACGACCGAAATTAAAGCAGACGGAGGAGCAATGAATAGTAATTTATGGACACAGATTCTTGCGGATATTATGTCTAAAAAAATTATTATCCCTGAAAATAAAGATGGAGCCGCTTTGGGTGCTGCAATTTTAGGATTTTACGGATGTAAGAAATATAGCAGTATTGATGAAGCAATAGAAAAAATGGTTAGGTTTGAAAAAGAATTTGTACCACTTAAATCAAACGTAAAAGTTTATAAAAAACTTAACAGAATATTTATGCCAACTCTATTGAATTTGTACGAAAAGAAACGAGTTACAAAAGATCTTTAAATCTTTTTTTTTTCTAATTTTTAAGCCATTAATTTATTTTTTTTTATTTCGAAAAGTATTTTTTGAATATTTTATTGTAAAAATTATAAGTTAACATAATAAAATTTTACACCATGCCCTATTTTAGGAACGTTGAGGGTTACAATCTCTATTACGAGGAATGGAATCCCGATTCAAAGAATTGTACAATAATTCTACTCCATGGTTTTGCTTCTTCTGCTTCATTTTTTAAAAAACAAATAAAAGTCTTAAAAACAGACTATAGAATAATCGCTTTTGACGCATTAGGGCATGGAAGAAGTGACCATCTAAAAGATGAAAATCTAAACCTAAATAAAAATTTAAGATATGATATTATAAGGGATTTGGAGGATCTTCTAAAGTTTTTAGCTGTAAAAGAAAAATATGGAATTATAGGGCATTCACTTGTAGGAGGAATGATTGCCCAATTAATTTGTATGAACCATCCTAACGACGTCAAGTTTCTTATATTATTAAATTCAGGCTATATAATAATCGACAATGTAATAAGAAATATGTTTTATAATTTACTCCCTTATTTTATACGCATGAATTTTTTAGATGTTGTTGCAGATACAGTAGGAGATATCTTAGATAAGACTATTCCGTACATTATAACGGCATTATCAAATTCTATTTATAATATAAAATTAACTAAAGAAGAGTTGAATATGTATATAGAGGATCAAATCTTTAGGATGATTACAGAAATAAAAGATTACGATCCTTCCAGTATTAATTGTCCAACTCTCATTATTGGTGGAAGGCTTGATAACTTCGCACCAGAACAAATGTCTGAAGAATTACATAAAAAAATTTCTAATTCTCATTTAGAAATCATTGATATGGCAGGACATTTCGCGCCCGCTCAAAGATCACACATTATCAACGAGCTGATATATAATTTTATTAAAAAATTAAAATGAATATATCTTAGCTCAATTAAATTCATCTCAATTTTATTATGGAAAGGGTATCCTTAAATAGTGATCTAAATACAACAATTTCGTATTTTAAAGAGAAGGTAAAAGAATTTATTGAAGCACGTAATTGGTCAAAATATCATTCTCCAAAAAATCTCATACAAGCGATTGGTATTGAAGTTGCAGAATTATCTGAATTGTTTTTATTTAAAGACTTTAAAATTGAAGATATTTTACGCAATGAAAAGTTTCTTGAAAGCATATCTGAGGAGGTTGCAGACGTGTTTATTTACTTAATAAGCTTAGTAAATTGCTTAGATCTCGATATCACTAAAACATTTATAAAAAAAATGAAAAAAAATAACCAGAAATATTCTACTGAGGAATTCAACAACGGAAATTATCGTAAAAAGAATAAATAATTAAATATTTGTCCAAATTTATTATTAGAATATTAATAAAAAGAGTTTTTATGTTCTTTTTCACTACTTTTAAATATGGATGTTGAAAATATTGAAAAATTAATCAAGAAGCAATTAGATAAAACGATAAAAGAAACTGATATTTCTACCTTAGGGAAATTATACAAAGGAAAAGTTCGCGATAATTATATAAGCGATGATAAAAAAATTAGAATAATTATTGCAACTGACAGAATATCTTCCTTCGACAGAGTAATTACTACTATCCCGTTTAAAGGTCAGATGCTAAATCAAATTTCAGCCTTTTGGTTTGCTAAAACAAAAAATTTGGTTAAAAATCATGTAATTGAAGTTCCTGATCCTAATGTAACCGTTGCTCATCAGTGTGAAACGATCCCAGTCGAAATTATAGTAAGAGCATACATCACAGGCACAATGTGGCGTAATTATGTTAAAGGAGAATTTACTTCTGGAATTATCCTGCCTCAAGATTTACAAAAGAATCAAAGATTAGATGATATCATAATCACTCCTTCTACTAAAGCTGAATCTGGACACGATATATACCTTTCAAGAGAACAAATTATAAATAATAAAATGGTCGATAAAGAAATCTACGCGCAAATGGAGGATGCCTCTATAAAATTGTTTAAATATGGACAAGAGTTTTGTAAAAGAAATGGTCTTATTATGGTCGATACAAAATACGAATTTGGCTTGAAGAATGACGAATTAATTGTAATAGATGAGATTCACACGCAAGATTCTTCGAGATTTTGGATCCTGGAATCCTATGATGATAAATTTAGTAATAATGAAGAGCCCGAAATTTTGGATAAAGAAATTTTTAGAGGATGGCTTATGAAAACATATCCAGACATTTTCCCTAACATCAAACCTAAACAAGAGATACCACCAATTTCAGAAGCGATTAAAATAGAGCTGGCAAAACGGTATATAAAAAGTTACGAAAAAATTACAGGTACGCAATTCAAACCTTTCGTTTCTGATGTTTACGCTAGAATTAAAGAAAATTTGAAAAAAGCTAAATATTTATAGCAATATTTAAATAAGATTTTGTTGAATTTTTTTAATAATGATTATTTTAATTTTATTGGTTCTTAATTTTACGTTATTTTTTCTTGCTTTCTTATTAATCTTATTTGATGTTTTAAAGGCCAAAAAGAAAAGCAAGGAAGGTTCAAAAAAAAAGGGCATAAGTAGATTAAGTGGATATAGTTATGCTATGGGTATTTTAGCAATGTTAATATTAATGTTTATTGGAGCCCTATTTAGTGTTTAAATTAATAGATTTGAATGGAAAAAAGAAATAATTCATACTATTTTTTTTAAATGATGTTTATGTAATTAGATTAATGCGTAAAATATTTTGTCGGTTTTTATTTAGTGCAAATTATTTTTAAGTTAATAAGAATTATAATAAATATATCTAACTTCTTAATTCATAATGGATCGCCTAGAATATATTATAGAAGTTATTCTTGAAAACAAACCAGCCGCAAGAGATCCAGTAGGGGAAACTATACAGAAAGACCTATTAGCAAAGAAAGGTTATGATATGGTTTCAAATGTTCGAAGTGGACAATATTTAAGATTTCATCTTAAAGCTGAAAACGATCAAAAAGCTAAAGGGATTATTGAAGATTTATTGAATAAGCTAAGAATTTTTAATCCGGTTACTCAAACCTTCAAAATTTTAAATTTAACAAAAGAAAATGGAAATTAAGGGTAATTATGGCTATTAAAATAGCAGTTATTCAATTTCCAGGAGCTAATTGTGATTTAGACACGTTACATGTGTTAAATAATGTAATTAATATCGATGTAAATTTAATATGGCATAATAATTTCAAAGAAGCTAATTTTGATGGAGTAATCTTACCAGGAGGGTTTGCTTTTGGTGATTATTTAAGAGCGGGAATTATTGCTGCTCATAGTCCTGCAATAGATGAGACAAGAGTAATGCTAAAGGATGGAAGACCTATTATTGGTATTTGCAATGGTTTTCAGGTATTAACTGAAGCCCAATTCCTTCCAGGTGCTTTATTACAAAATGATTCACTTAAATTCATTTGTAAATGGGTTAATATTAAAGTAGAAAATAATAAAACTGCTTTTACAAGTAAAATGAATTTGGAAGATATTCTTAACATACCCATTGCCCATGGGGAAGGAAGGTATTTTACTGATAACTTAAAAGAATTAGAGGAAAATAACCAAATTGTATTTAGGTATGTTAATGAAAATGGAGATATAACAAAAAAAGCAAATCCAAATGGATCTTTAGAAAACATAGCAGGAGTTTGCAATTTAGAGCAAAACTGTTTAGGATTGATGCCACATCCAGAACGAGCTTCTGAAGCTATTTTAAGTCCAATGGGAACTGTACATGGAAAATTATTTTTTGAATCGATGATCGAATTCATAAAAAAGAGGAGATCTTAGTGCCAAAAGTAATCGTAAATGGTAATGAATTGGATGTCGATATGACGAACGATGAGATAAGAAAAATTAAAGATTTGTTAGATAGAGAACCTAATGTAACGGAATTAGGAATGTTTGATGTAATGTGGAGTGAGCATTGTTCATATAAATCATCACGTCCAAAATTGAAATTATTTGAAAACGCAGAAGAAAATTATGATTACGTACTTGCAGGACCAGGTCAAGATGCCGGAGTTATTAATATAGGAGATGGTTATTGCTTAGCATTTAGAATTGAGTCGCATAATCATCCATCGGCAATTGAACCTTATCACGGAGCGGCAACCGGAATTGGTGGAATAATAAGAGACATATTATGTATGGGAGTACGACCAATTGCATTATTAGATCCCCTAAGGTTTGGACCTTTAAAAAACAATCCACATTCTCAATGGTTGTTCAAGTATGTTGTAAAAGGTATTGCTGATTATGGGAATTGTACAGGTATACCTACTATTGGAGGCGAAGTGGAATTCGATAAAAGTTTTGAAAGCAATTGCTTGGTTAATGTCGCTTGTATTGGGTTAGGAACAATAGAAGACTTTAAACACGCACCAAGCAAAGCATACAATCCTGGTGATTACATAGTTCTTATGGGAGGATCAACAGGAAGAGATGGAATTCATGGAGTGACATTTGCTTCACGGACCTTAACAGAAATGTCCGAGGCAGATAGGCCAGCTGTTCAAATTGGCGATCCATTCACTAAGAAAATGATAATTGAAGCCACCTTAGAAGCCATAAAAACGGGATATGTTAGAGGGCTTAAAGATCTTGGTGGAGGCGGATTAACTTGTGCTGCCAGTGAATTAACTGGTGATGGAAATACTGGTGCTAAAATAGATTTAGACAATGTGTTTACCAGAGAACCTGGAATGAATTCTTTCGAAATAATACTCTCCGAATCGCAAGAAAGAATGGCATTTATAGTGAAACCTGAAGGATTAGATGCAGTATTAGATGTTTTTAGAAAATTTGAGATGAATTTCGCAGTAATAGGAAGAACGGACAATTCAAAAATTCTTAAAGTCTACGAGACTGATGAGATCGTAGTCAATTTACCTTCGAAAGCACTTTCAGAATCACCTATAATTCCTCGCGAAGAAAAACGACCTGGGGATCTAGAAAATTTGCTTTCACAAAAAACTCCTGAACGAACGCTAAGCCTTGATGATATAATATATAAATTAATAGCTTCTGAAAATATTTGTAGTAAAGAATGGGTTTATAGACAATATGATCATGAAGTTGGAGTGAGATCGATTGTAAAATGTGGTGAAGGAGATTCTGGAGTTCTACGAATAATAGGCACAAAAAAATTTTTAGCTGCAAGCGTAGGTGTTAATTCAAAACATTGTTATCTTAATCCATACGAGGGTGCCAAAGGTGGATTGGTAGAGGTCTGTGGGAACGTAATAGCTAATGGAGCAAAACCGATGGCTATGGTTAATTGCTGTAATTTTGGAAACCCAGAAATCCCAGAATCGTTTTGGTATTTTTCTAAAGCTGTTGAAGGGATGAATGACTTTTGTAGAGCCCTACGAATTCCAATTGTAGGAGGAAATGTATCCTTTTATAACGAGGATGAAGTCAAGAAAACAGCCATTAAAGCAACGCCTATTATTATGATAGTTGGTCTCATTGAAGGTAAAGAGAACATTATAACTTTACCTTTTAAGAAAGCTGGAGATGATATTTTACTTATCGGAGAAACTAAAGCAGAATTGGGAGGATCTGAATATCATTCTATAATTTACAATCTCGAAGGTGGAACGCCTCCTAAAGTTGATGAGAAGATTATTAAAGCCACTTGGGATTTTCTCTTAGAACTATACAAAAATGACTATGTAAAAGCAAGTCATGATGTAAACAAAGGCGGATTTATAATAACAATTGCTGAGATGTGTTTTAAAAATAAATTAGGGGCAAATTTAGATTTATCCAATTGTTTTGACGATAATTTAAGAGATGATGAGATTTTATTCAGCGAATCTGTTGGAAGATTCGTAATAGAAACAGAACCAAAGGAATATGATAAAATAATGGAAATTGCTAAGAATTTCAACGTTAAAATTAAAAAAGTAGGGCTTTTAATTTCTAATCCAGAAATTAATATTAAGGGTCTAAAGGGGAAAAAACTTAAGTTGGATATTAAGAAAATGAAGGAACTGTATGAATCTACGATTCCAAGCCTTATGGAAATATAATAAAAATAACTCATAAATTATAATACATCTCTTAAAAAGGATAAAACAAAGGGTAGAGTAATAGAATCAATAACCCAAAAGAAAAGAAATATTAGGGAATAACTTTATTATCAATATAAAGATTAATATAAAAGTTTTTATTATTCAAAATATATAAATAGGTTTCTATTTTGGATTGGTGATATATAATTCGCGCGAGAGCTTGTATCAAATGTCGAGAATATATTGTTATCCATCCTAATAATGTCACTTACCAAGAGTTAGAAAGGGTTTTTGAAGGAAAACATAGAGGACATACCCTAATAACGCTAGATTTAGATGAAGTGAAAGGTAGCTACAGTAATTTTGCTGCAGAAATACCGAAAGAATCAGAATAATCACCTTAAATAATTTGGTAATTTTTTATATTTTATACTTTTAATTCTATTTAAATTTTTTAAATTTCTATTTAAATCGAATTAGAAATTGCTTCTCTTAAAAAAGAATTCGATTAATTAAAGTAATGTTGCAAAAAGTCTAGTTTTAATTTTTTACTCATTTATTAAGGCCTTAAAAAATATTGAGTGTTCGATTTCCGATATATTTATATATGTTATATTTCTATATATTATTGATCAATACAATAATAAAATTGAAGTGATTTTTTAGAATGTTTTTCGGCAAAAGATTTAGTGGATATCATAGGGATAGATTATCAGGATTAGATATATTAGTACTTTCAATTATAAAAAATAATGATGGAATTTCTGGATACGAACTAATCCAAAAGATTAATAAAAAATTTAAAGACTTATGGAAAGCTTCAGCTGGTACGATTTATCCATTATTAAGTCGTCTAGCAGAAAAAGCCTTTATAAGTGTGGAAGAGATCGTTGAAAATAATCGCCAAAAAAAAATTTATAGAATTATGGAAACAGGAAATTTAGCTCTTAAGAAAGTCTTAGAAAGTAATTTAGAGCCAAGTATCAATTGTCTTGGAGATTACATTAGGACCATTATAAAAGCATCGGTACCGAGTGAAAAAACTATTCAGAGAATGATGCATTGTTTTCCATTTCCAGGAATTCCTTTCGCAGAAGAAGTAAACGAAACAGATTATGGTAGAGATAATATTAACTCCATTAAAAGAACAATATCACATTTAAAACTTGCAAGACATAGAATGAAAGATAGAATTCGTAATATTAACGAAAAGATTGAGAGGTTCTCTAAAATACTTGAAAAAATTGAAATTGAAAGAAACAAAAATGCTAAACCTATAGAAATTGTTGATAATGAGGAGGATTTTGAGAATTTTTAAGATTTAAACAAAAAAATTATACAAAATATTTGGAAAAAAATATGGAGGTAGAGATATATGTGTCATGGAAATGATGTTGGTTCACATGCTAGGCATAGTTTTATGCCCTTTGGAGGAAAAGATTTTCATCAATTAATGCATAAATTTGGTCGACATATGAAAGAATGTTTTGGCAGAATTGGGTCATGGGTACCGTATAATTTAGAGAAAACAGAAGGAGGTTATTTAATTACAGTACCATTGCCAGGCCAATCAAGGGGAGATGTTAATGTCTCTCTAATAGGGAATTGCTTAAATGTTAAAGCTTCAAAACCTAAGAATGTTAAAGAAACTAAAGAGGAAAAAGAAAAGCAAGGAATTCCGTTTTTCAGGCATTTTTTCTCTTTTAGAGATGTTGATCTAGATGTCGAATTACCTGCAGATGCAGATTTAGAATCTATTAAATCGATAATGACAAATGGGCTCTTAAAGGTAAAAATTGGAAGAAAACCTTCGAAAACAATTAATATCAACACAGAAGAAAACAACTAAAAAAAATAAGGGGTAGTGCCTGGAAATTAGAAATCAAGAGAATCTGGTACTCAACAAAATTCTATTTCCAAAGCACCACCTAATAATTATTTTTTTTTTTCTTTTTTATATTTTTTTTAAATCAATGATGATTTAATTTCTAATAATAATTAAATTTTAAAGATCAAATTATTTTTTCGTTTAATCTTATTTTCCATTTCTAATTTAATCAAATGGCTCTCAATAATGGCAACGCCTGGAAAGATCTGGCTAAGTTTTGTTTTGTAAAACAATTTTATTAACTCTAAAATTGTATGGGGCTTTTTCTCTAAATTCTCTAAAATAATATCATCTTTAATCATAATCTTAGAGCGGATTTGATTAATTCTTTCTTTGACATTATATAATTTATTTCCATGTGAGGGATAGATGTATTTAATGGGATGCTTTTCCACTTTTTCTAAACTTGACAAATATCCTATAGCTCCGCCCGAGCTGGGTGAATACCAAGCGGTCCCAAATTCACCAATGAGGTCTCCAGAGAGTAGAAACTTATGATTAAGTTCATAAAACGATGTATGCCCCAGTGCATGTCCCGGTGTGGTTAATACCTTAAACTTATAATTACCCAGTTTCAAAATATCATTCTCTTTAATAGTATGAATGTAAGCCTCTTCTGGGAGTTGTGACATAGCACAATATGTTTTAAAATTTCGGTTTATATCAAGTCTTCTTCCACTATTATCTCTCTGGGTCCGAGAACTACTCACTAAAAATTCTAGCTCTGATTCAAAATATTTCTCCAATAGATCCATATCAAAAGAACTATTCAACAATTCAATATTTAAGGCGCTATCCTTTTCTATCTCGTTAATGATAATTTCGACATCGCTAGGATTGATCTTTTCATAAATTGCGTCCATACCACCCATATGATCAGGATGAGCATGAGAAATAACGATAGTATGAATATCATTTAACTTTAAATTTAATTCATCCAATTTCTTGAACAGTTTTTTTGTAAATTTTTTCAATCCACATCCCACTTCAATTAAAACAACACCATCTTCATCCTTTATTACAAAAATATTTGCTGAAGCAGGCCACATTGGTTTATTGGCTTTTATGAAAAAAAAATCTTTGTTCATAATTTATTGAATTATTAGAAATTTAATTTGATTTGTAAAAATTCAAAATATTCTTTGTTAGAGTATTATTTGTATATTATATTGATATTTATCCCTATATCCTAATTTTAAAATTAAAAAACAATATTTTTAAAATAAAAGGTGTTAAGAAGGAAATGAAATTAATAACTTGTCACCTTCCGGAGGCATATTTAGCGGGTATAGAAGAATTAGTTAATTTAAATGTATATCCAAATCGTTCGGAGGTCATTCGAGTCGCTATACGTGATTTACTTAAAAGCGAGCTCTCATCAATAATTCAGAAGCCACATGAATAACACCTTCTGGAGGCAGATTTAGAGGATATAGAAGATTTAATTAAATTAAATGTATATCCAATTCTTTCAGAGGTCATTAGGATCGCTATATGCAGTTTACTCAAGAGAGAGCTCTCGTCATTCATTTGGAAGCCACAAGAATGAGAAAATTATTTTTTTCTATTTTTCTTTTTTTAAATAGTGTTAAATGATAAAAAAAAGGGGATTAGAAAGAATTTCTTGAGTTATTTAGAAGATCGAACACTTTTAAACATTTGAAAGAAAATTTTTATATTATATTGAAATTTTTTATCAAAATTTGAATTAAAAATTCTAATTGGAATATTCTCCAGTTAATGTTTCCTCTGAATCGCTTCTAAAGATTTTTTTAATACAGATTATTTATTGATTTAATGACTTTTTCGCATTACGACTTTGAATATATTGATATACACACTCATTTTTTTCCACCTCAAATATTTGATGCAATATGGAACTTCTTTGAAATGCCCAACGACGATGGCACCCAACAAGGGTGGGTTATTAAATATAAACTCTCAACAGAAGAAATCGTACAGTTTCTCGAAAATAAAAATGTAAAGGCATTTACTACATATAATTACGCCCATAAGAAAGGAGTAGCAGAATATATAAATAATTGGACAATAAATTTAATAAAGACTTATAAGAATGCCATTCCATTTGGATGCGTGTGGCCCGAAGATGGAAATCGAGTTGAATATGTGAGAAAATTATTTGATGAGTATGATTTTGTTGGCTTGAAAGTTCAGCCCCTTGTCCAGAATTTCTATCCTTCTGATGAGCGAATGACCTCTATATATGATTTAATCGTAGATAGGGGTAAATGGTATGCAATTCATGCAGGTACTGCACCATATTCAAACAAGTATTTAGGGTATAACACTTTCGTTAAATTAATCGAGAAATATCCAAATATGAATGTAATTGTAGCTCATATGGGTGCTTACGAATTTAAAAGGTTTTTTAGCCTACTTGATAAGTATGAAAACATTTATTTGGATACTGCTATGGTTTATATTCCAAGAAATATATTTGAAAAATGGAGAAAAAATATTGAGCTCCCAAAACCAGAGGTTTTATTATCCTATCAAGATCGAATATTATACGGTAGCGATTTTCCCAATATACCCTATGAATATGAGCATTCTACGAAAGAATTATTTGAGTTAGGTATGCCAAGAGATTTTTACAAAGATATTTTTTACAACAATGCTCAAAAATTATTTAATATTAATTAAAATGAGAATTAAAGTAGTTAAATTATAATGAGAGAAGTAAGTAAAGAAGATAAATTATTCTATTTCGAGAGGAATTTTTTCACATTAGATGGGCTATGGGCGATTGAGACGGAAAAAGAAACAAATTGGGAGACTGCGTTGAAAATTGATATAGCTGTTTGGAAGAAACTGTTAAATATAATTGTTCGCCGAATTAAGAAATATTTGAAAATAGAAACAAATAAGCTCAAAGATTTAGTGGATATACTAACTTTTAGATGGTCGATCGAAGGATGGAAATATAATATTTTAAAAAATGAGGAAAATGAAGCTCTAATTGAAATTGATGGATGTCCATATAAATCTATAATGGATCGAAACCCAAAGCGACACGATAAAATTCCTTCAATATGCCGTGATATGTGTATACCTTTTTATAAAGAGGTCGCTCAGGATTTTAATCCAAAAATTAAATTGGAAAGAAATAAATCAATGGGATTGGGTAATAACGCTTGCGATTTTCATTTTAAATTAAAAGTGTAAAAAATAATGCGAGTGTTTTAGTTGATTTGATACCCACTATAAATGTTTTTAAAATGATTTATTTGATTTTTAGTATTTAATACAATTATTTCACGGTAATCATTTGTAATTCCATAGAGGGTAAATATCATATCATCTATTTCCCTGTATAATTGATAAACATTCTCATTCGCTATACCATCATTAATTTCTAAATATTTAATAATCTCGTCTACTCTTTTAATAATTTCATTTTTTATATCCTCATCTGGCATTTTTATAGGAAGGTGTCTAATCATATACTGATTTAAATTAATGGTAGTGCCTTTTTGATTATTTATCCCGTAAATACAATAGAATTGAATTAGGACGGCATTAAGATAAGCGCATAAACATTTTAATTCATCAACATCATCGTGAAGTAGTGAATATATCGATGATGTAAAGCAAACATTATCTTCGGTATAAACTGCTTCAGGAATTATGTTATTATGCTTAATTAATAGTTTAGGTGACGTGTAATACTCATAATTTTCGCCTTTTAATATTTTAGCATCAATCTCCTCAATATTAAACGATTTATTTTTTTTTATGTAATAATATTTGAAATCGTCCTTCGCACCAATAAAAAAGCAAGTACCATTCGTATCCTTGTTAACAATTTTTTTAACATGTTTTAAACCTTTATCTTCTTCGCCGCGTATCATTTTTGGAAAATCTTTAACATTCAAATAATTCAGATTACCACATTTTTCGATTTTATTTATTAAACGATATATTTGATTCGTAGGTTTTATTCGAATTCTATTTAATTTAGTTGTATTAAAACCACAATAAGGACAGCTCTTATTGAAGGTATACACATAAATTTTTTTCGATTTTGCACAAAGCGGACAGTTAGAATTAAAACAAATTCTAAGAGAATCAAAATTTTGATTTTTATAGGTAATAATTTCTTTTTTCGGATAATTAAAAATTCTTAAATTCTTAACTTTATGGTCTTTGTTTTCGAATAATACGATCTGTACTTCATTAGTCGCATTTTTAAAGAGATTTGGCCCAATATCAAATATTTTTAAAATATTTGCGTAGGAAAAAAGCTTACTTCTAAATTTAGTATAACCTTGTCTCAAGAGAAAACTTTTGGGAACCAAAAAACCTATTATTCCATTACTCCAAACGAGAGCTTTTAAAAGGAAGGAGCAATAAATCTCGTTGTAATAAATCTCCTCTTTTTTAAAAAGCTCTTTGTCAAATTTAGTTAGAATATTCCCGTAGGGGGGATTGCTAATTAGAATGTCAAAATTTTGAAATATTGGAGTTTTAAGACTATTTTTTACTTTTAAATTTGATTTTAGGATCGAAATTGTATGAGAGAAATCAAAATTGCTTTCATTATAGAACCAAGCAAGTAATTTTAATAAACATAATTTAATAGCATACTCATTAATATCGAACCCGTAGATGTTTTTTAATATCTGAGTTTTGATATGAGAATGGTCTAATTGGGGATGAATTTTTTTGATTAAATTGTAAATGAACTCAATTGCGGTTAAAAGAAAAACACCTGAACCACACGATGGGTCACATATCGTCGTGTTTATTAAAATTTCATAGATTTGATTTTTTAATAATGAATTTAAATTAAAAACATCTTCAATTTTTATAAGTTTATTTTCTCCCAATTTCTTGTTAAGGAACAGAATTAAAGCTTCTGAAAAGATAAAGTTTGATATTTGTTTATTTGTATAATAAACGCCTTCTTTTTTTATCTTGTGATAACCTTTTAAGAATGAGTTTTCGTTTGATTCAATTAGTTTAAAACAATTTTTTATCTCACAACTATTATTATTTTTTATTGCCACATCAAAAAAATTAAAGAATTTCTCTAAATTTTGAAAATCTTTCAGTTCATTCATCCTTAAATTATAGGTATCTATTTAATTCAAAATTTTGTCGGCTTAATTAAGATGTTAGTTTTATTCTAGAAAACGTTACTTTCTTATACTTTAATTTCTCTATATTTTTATAGGTTTATTTACTATATATTATTGGTGCCATGAAAAAAAAGGAAAAAGTTAAAGATTATTATGGAGTTGCTCCTATCCAATCTGTTATTAAGAAAATGAAAAAAGAGTACGATAAAGATCCAGTAGATTGGAGAGTCATTGGTTCAAAAGATAATAGAGGGAATTATGATACATTTCTAACAAAAAAGCCTAACGCATACTGGCTTAAGTCAAAGCAACTAAGTCCATTTTCTGCTTTATCTATGGGTACGATAGTGAGAAAGATTGACCAAGATATTGATGAGCAAGTAGGAAAAAAATTAACTGCAGAAGATATGCTAAGATTATTTGGGATGGTGGTACCAATTAAAAAAGATAAAAGTGTAATAGCCGCAGGGATTGAAAAATTTTCTCAATTTCATGGAGATTATCTAAAAAAAATAATTCATGAGAGAGATTCTAATTTAGGCTATCAAATGGCTAAGCGGATTGATAAAGAGTTTACAAAAAAATATCCGCAGAGAAAAGGACTATATATATAATTATAATTTATCCTTTAAAGTTTGTAGTCCAGCTTTATCTTTAATAATCGGAAGATTTGCAGAATACTGGTTAAAATTATTAATTAATTCTGTTATTAAACCGTTAATTTTTTCTGGACCCGACTTTGAATCAAGAGATTTAGCAAAATCTTTCAACTTATTTACATTTAAATCTTCAACATAGAAAGAGACTCCTTTAGTTAATTCTTCAAGAAGGAATTGGTAGGATAAATCTGCACCTCTTTCGGTTTTCATTAAAGGCTCATCAGGTTCTTCGAAAGTATATGAAACTTCTGTCCATCGTGAGCAATCAGGATCATTTGGAACCATACCGAAGATATAGTCGTTTGTATAGACCCAGAAAGGAATCCCATTATTATAGGACGAATCAACAATATTTTTAAATTCTTCCGCCATATTATTGACCTACTTATTTTTTTTTCTTTAAATTTTACTTTGTATATTATTATAATATTAGTTATATAAAAAATTTTTAAAATAATTTCTTTAATTTGATTTTATTCTCATTATTATAAATGAATTTTAATTAAATCGAAGAATTAAAGTTTTATATGCGCGAATTAGATTATAAATTATTGATTTTTAATATTCAAAAATGGATAAAAGAGTACGTAATGTCCGCAAATGCAGAGGGTGTTATATTAGGGTTAAGTGGTGGTATTGATAGTGCAACTACAGCAGCTTTATCTGTAAATGCTTTAGGGAAAGAGAAGGTTATTGGATTAGGACTCCCTATTGAATCAATGCCACAAGATCTTGAGGATGGAAAAATGATTGCTGAATTTCTAGGTATAAAATTTATAGAAATAGATTTAACTTCTGTCTATAAAGAGTTTTTAAAAGTTTTACCATCTAATTTTGATACAAAGAGGATGGCCATGACAAATATTAAGCCTCGCTTAAGAATGACACTGCTTTATTATATTGGGCAATCACTTGGAACATATCTCGTAGTAGGGACTGGAAATAGATCTGAATTAGCTATCGGTTATTTTACTAAGTATGGCGACGGAGGAGTTGATTTTGAGCCTATGGGGGGATTATATAAAAGCGAGGTAAAGGAACTTGCTAAGATATTAAAAATTCCTGAGGAAGTGATAGCTAAAGCTCCTTCAGCGGGATTATATATAGGTCAAACTGATGAAGGAGAAATTGGTTTAACATATGATTTATTAGATGAAATACTTTATAGAATTGATCATCGCTTAGATTTAAATGAATTTAATAAGAAAGATGTAAAAAAAGTTATAGATATGGTAAAAGCAGCAGAACATAAAACAAATATACCCCCAATATTCAAAATAAAATGATTTAAATTAGAGTTATCTTATAAACTCGAAATTAATCTTCTTATTTTGGCTATACGAGAGCTAATTTCGTCTAGATTACCTTTTAGTCCATCACTCTGATTTTTAAACTCGTAGTCATCAATCAATCCGCTATCGTAATTATTATTTAACTCTTTATAGCTCTTTTCTAACGAATATCTTCTCCCTTCAAGTGCAATTAGTTCTTGATACAAAGAATCCTTATCCTTTGGTAAAGTTCCATCATCAATTTTTTCGGGTTTTGCTGGGGGAGCTGGTTTTGTTTCTGGAAAAAGATCAACATATACTTTCTTTTTTTCAGGTTCTTTCTTCTTGGTTTTTGAAGTTAGTGTTTCTATTGATTTTGCAGGTTCTGCTGATTTTTCGGGTTCTTCTGATTTTTCGGGGGATGTCATTCCTACCGAAGAAAATACATTAAATAAATCTGTGCCACTTGATTTAATTGACTCAGTATCTATTTCTTCAACATTAATAGGAGTAATTTTTGGCTTTTCACTTATAATTGGTGTCATTTTTGGTTCTTCTTTAGGCAGTAGTGAAGGAGTTATATCTTCTTTTTTTTCAGGTTTCAGTACTTCTTTTACTTCTTGTGGTGGTTCTGACTCTTCAAAAGGTATAGATGTTAATGTGGATTTTTCAGGAATTTCTGGTGATTCTGTAATAGTTTGTATTAATTTTGGCTTTTTTGGAGTCAAAGGTGTTAAAATTGAATTATCTTTAATTTCTTGCTTTAACTCAGGCTCTTCCATAGGCAATGGCTCTAATTCTGTCTTTTCTTTATCTATTTCTGGTTCTTTTAGAGAATCGAGAGATAAATTAAACGGAATTTCTGAAGTACTCTCTTTGCTTGATTCTTCTGTAATTATCGGTGTCAATTTAAGCCCTTCTTGAGTTTCTATTATACTTTTTGGTTCTTCTATAGGTTCAAGCATTTTTTTTAGCTCTTCAAGAGATACTTGGGATATACTCTGTTGTTTTGGAGGTTCCAAATTTTCACCAATGTCAGTAATCTCAACTTTTTCATCTTTAGGTTCGCCCGGAACCTTGATCTTAAGAGGTTTTTGTGGTTTCTTAATTAAAGGGATTTTAATTTTTGGAGGGGCAAGTTTACTTTTAGGTGTAGTAGTCTCTTCTTGAATTTCAGGTTCGTGAACTTCAGG
>JBHLQY010000014.1:26159-37936 GCA_048883105.1 Candidatus Thorarchaeota archaeon
TGAACTTCAGGTTCTTGGGAAATCTCTTTTATTCTTTCCTCTTTTGAATATAATTCTTGCTTAAGATTTTCAATCGTCTCTTTTAATCCTTCAATTTCTCCTTTAAATTGTTCTGAAACTTGAGTCACAATTTCAGTTATATCAAGATCTTTCGATGTTTTTATTGTTTTTGATTCAATTTGCGTATCTTCTTGAAATTCGCTTGAAATCTCAATTGTTTCTGATTCTACCTCCTTTTCTCTTAAATTCAATATTTTTTGAATATTTTCGGTCAATCCTTCGACTTCTTTGAACCACAAATCTAATGTATCCCAATTTTCTAATTTATTGCGAATTTCATCAATTAAATCAATTTGATCGGGAATTAGATTTTCGTTTTTCAGAATTTTGAAACTTTCAATTAATAGTTCCTTTGCTTCAATTTCATCATCTGGCGTAGGTTCCTGTTCTGTTAATCTTAGAAATATATTTTTGATCTCTTCAAGTATCTCTTCTTTGCTCATAAAGAATCATTTGAAAAAATTTGTCATATTTAATTCTCTTTAATTATTAAATAACAATTCGTTCATTTATTTTTTATGTGTTTACATCATCTAAATAATTATAAATTAATAATAAATATTTGATATGGGATCTTAATTAAAGTAAAAATATTTAAAAGAAACTAGTGAGCTCTCGCTTTTTATATTAAAATATTAAATTAAAATTACAAAAAACTATGAAATATTTTTTTAATCAATAAATTTGAAGCTTATACTCTTCTTCCCCTGTGACCTCCCTTTCTACGACAGTGATCGTGAGATTTTGGAGTAACTTCTTCAATCCTACCAATTTGGAGACCAGATCTTGCCAGAGCACGAATACATGCTTGTGCACCTGGACCTGGTGTTTGAGCTTTATTTCCTCCTGGAGCCCTCACTTTAATATGGATACCACCAATACCTTTATCATGAAGATCGTTAGCTACACGAAAACCACATTGCATTGCAGCATAAGGATTTGATTCATCTCTATCAGCTTTAACAACCATGCCACCTGAACATTTAGCAAAAGTTTCTGCGCCACTGAGATCGGTAGCAGTCACGAGAGTATTATTGTATGAGCTAAGAATATGCACGATGGCCCATTTGATCTTATTTTGACTAATTTAATCTCACCTTAATTTAATCTTAAGTTGTTAGAAAAGGACTGCTAGGAGTGAAACTAATTAAGTCCTCCTCGTCTTTTTTTACAATATAAGATGGTGCATCTATTTTTTTATTTCCAACTTGGATATGTCCGTGAACTATGTATTGTCTAGCTTGGTATATAGTGTTAGCAAGACCTTTTTCGTAAACTAAAGTCTGTAATCTTCTTTTTAAAACATCCTCAACCGTTAAATGTAGTACATCTTCGAATTCTGCTTCAGTACCCAATATACCAAGTCGCTTTAATTTTATAAGTAATGTTTGTTGAACTTTTTCAGCTTTTTCTTTAGTCAAGGTTCTGGAATGTCGAATAATACCTCTCCAATTTCCTAACATTGTACGAGACTTCCAAAATTCACGCTTATTTCGAAGTCCATATTTTCCTAAGAATTCAAGTTCTTCCATTATTCTTTCTTTTTGGAATGGATGGGCCGGCTTTTTATATTTTTTTTTTAATCGTCTTGGATCGCCCATATTTCAATTCTCATTTTATTTTAGTTGTTGTCTTTTTCTCCTTCTCATGACTCCTACTACTAATCCATGCCTTCCAGTGCTTTTAGTTCTTTGACCTCGTACCTTTAAACGTAAATGATGCCGAACCCCCTTATAGCTCTTAATTTTCTTCATTCTATCAATATCCCGTTTAACTGTAATCTCGAGTAAGTTTCCCGTAATATGGAGATCTTCGCCTGTTCTTAAATCTTTTTTACGATTTACCATCCAGTAAGGGATACCATTTCTTACTGGATTTAAAATTATTTCTTCGATTCTATTAAGATCTTTTTCTGAAATTGCTCCGATTCTTAATTCAGGATTAATATTTGCGATTTTCACTATAGCTTGTGCGAATCTTAGACCTATCCCACTGATTTGTGTTAATCCAAATTCGACTTTAGCTCGTCCATCTACACGAGTTCTAAGGTTTCTGAAATATACTTGTTCTCGGAAATTTTTAGGTCTTACTGGTGATGGAGAACTCATTTGAATAGATATATTAACTTTATTTTATAATTAAAGGAAGAGAATATAAAATTCAATATTAATTTTTTGATTTTGAGTGGAAATCCCTAATAAGAATACTGTTTAATAAAAAGGGAATCTTTTATTTTCATTTTTTTTTGCAATTATATGTTTATTGCTTTTTCTTCTTTTAGACCTGGCAATCTTTTGAAGTATAGGTAAACCGGGTTTAATTTCTTCTATACGCTTTGATTCAATTAAATTACTAGAAAGTAACCCATCATAGAGTTCTTTTCCCTTTTCAGTTCTAATAATAACCGTATTCCATCCTGCTGGAGATCCAATTGAGCCTATAGAGATATCTGCAGACTCAGAAGTTAAATCGGAGCAAATCTCACAATCTTCACGGGCTAAATGACTAATTTCTTTAATCGGAACACTGAATTCTTCTCCATTATTTGTGTAAACGAAGAATTTTCCTTTATTTATATCCATTTTTTTTACATTGTTAACTTCTACTTTTAAAATCTCACATATTTTTAAGAGATATTCGTAAGAAAATGATTCCATACAAAAAATTCCAATTCTATATTTTATGTTATTTAACGCTGGAAAACCTATATTATAAATATCGGATTTTAAGAGCGCTTGCATCATACACGGGACTCCAACAATCGCTATTGCTTTATTTTCGCCATTTAATTCATTCAACAATTTTAAAGTAGGATTATTTACGTATTTTGTTCCTGCGGTTAAAAAGATATCATCTTTATTTTTTATCATCATCGGTTCAGGTCGCCATAAAGTTCCACTCATCTTTGCTCCTAAAGCTATTTCTATCTCTTTCTTATCAAAAAGATAATATAGGGCAGTACTAGATATGCCTCCATCTTGACAAACTTCTGCTATTTCCTTAACTTTCGTTCTTGCAGAATAGATCTCTTTAAAATAACCAATTTCTCCATATTCTTTAATCTCAGAGGTATTTTCTTGAGTTAAATTTAAAACTCTAACAGGCAAATAACTTCTCGGACAAATGAAATAACATAAACCACATTTTATACACTTGTCTTCGTCAATCTGACCAAAACCATTAAGAACATTGAGGCAGTTTACGGGACAGATTCCAGCACACAACCCGCATCCTGAGCAGATTTTTGCGTCAAATATAACCTTAACAGGCTCATAAATTGATTTAATTGAATTAATTGATTTAATTTTATGAACTTTTATTAAAAGATCCTTGAAAATAGTTTTTGGAGGTGAATCTTCATCTCCCTCAATTATGTCACATTGTTCTTCGACGATAACTAGTTTTTCGTTTTTTAACAATTCTAATATACTATAAGTCTTCTTAATTTCAATTGAATTCTTTTGAGAAAATTGTGCTAAGCTTTTAAAATTATGATTTTGATTTTGATTTAAGAATTCATATAAAGAATATTTTAATCTCTCATTATCAAACATTCTAAATAGAATATCATAATACTGAGATTCTGAATAAATCCCCGCTTCTAAAATATCTTTTTTTGCATCTATAAAAGCTCGGACTCTATATGAATCTAGGGTGTCTGATACATTTTTTAAGAATTCCCACGAAACCTTTGTTTCAGGACACATATTAAGATTTAGTAAATTTTTGCGGTAATTGAAATATTAAATATTCCGAAAACCCACGCTATGAGTTCGTTCCCTTTCAACTAAAATTTTTTTGAAAAGTTCATCCAATTTTCGGATTAAAGTTTGTTAGAGGAGGTAATGCCTGGATTTTTATCGTAATATCCTCAACAGAAGATATAAATTTTTCAACTTCTGCGGCACTAATGAAATATTGTTGTATTCGATCTTCAGACAGTCCAAGATGATTAAATAATTTCTTTAAAAATAAGACATGCTCGTAGGTATTCATATTACCTCTACCAAATTCACATTCACCTTCTTTTCAAGAAATTATCGCAACTCCATCTGCACCCTTTAAAAAACAATCCATTATTAAATGCAATCCGATTCTTCCAGTACACCTTACTCTGATTAGATGAAAATCTGTAGAATATAATTTTCTCGTTGTTCCAGTTAAATCTGCTACGGAATATCCTCATTTTTCACAGCCAAAGGCTATTATTCTTTTTTTAACGTGAGTTTCAGTCATAATATAACACCTCTAGTCTGCTTAATTTTCTTCAATTTCTTGTGGCTCATCAATTGAGTCTATTGGAATATCAATAATACCAATTCCTTTAATCGCTTCTTCAAATTGTTTATCTCTATAATATTTCAAATCAATAGCTCTTGCTGGACACGATGTTATGCAAACTCCACACCCTTTACATTTTAAATCATCAACAATTGCTATTTCATCGTCACCTACTTTAATGGCTTGATATTCACAGAGTTTTTCACATCTACGACACCCCATACAGATGTTTTTATTAACTTCTGCTATAATTAATTCCTGACGTAAAGTATCGTTAGAAAGCAAGGTCGAGGCCTTGCTAGCAGCAGCCAAAGCAGTTGATACAGAATATGGTATGTTTTTAGGACCAGCAGCACATCCACAAATATAAATTCCCATACCTTTTGTCTCTTGGGGTTTTAAGCATCCGTGAATTTCAGATAAGAATCCGTTTGGCCCCTTACTAAGACCAATTACTTCGATTATCTCTTCGGTACCTTTTGAAGGAACTATGCCCGTTGATAAAACAACTAAATCCGCTTCAATTTTAATAATTCCATCTAATAATGACGAGTATGCTCGAACTTTTAGTTTTTTAGTCTCAGGATCTTCAGTTATTTCTCCTACTTTCCCTCTAATCATCTTAATACCTGTTTCCCTTATTTTTCTATAATATTCTTCATTTCCTTTATCTGGAGTTCGAATATCTATATAAAAAAGGGTAACATCTATGTCTGGATATTCTTGAATTAATAACTGAGCATTTTTAAGAGCTACATTACAACATACTCCAGAACAATAGGGAAGCCCTTTTAAGGATCTCGAACCAACACATTGAATCATTACAACTGTTTTTGGTGTGTCTCCATTCGAAATTCTATATACATGCCCGTCAGTAGGTCCTATAGGACTTAGCAGTCGTTCTAATTCTATTTGAGTAATTACATCGGAATAAATTCCATATTTATACTCATTAGTTTCCATAATTGGATACTCGTCCCATCCAGTAGCCACAATTACGGCGCCTACTTTTAAATCGAGATATTCGGCCTTTTGATCAAAATTAATAGCTTCAGCAGGACAAATTCTCTCACAATTTCTACATTCAATACAAACATCTTTATCAATTACAGCGTATTTTGGGACAGCTTGTGGGAAGGGAATGTAAATAGCACCTCGTTCACCTATTCCCCGGTTGAATTCATCAGGTACTTTTATAGGACATTTGGTAGTACATAATCCGCAACCTGTACATTTACTTTCTTCAACATATCGAGGATTTTTTCTGATTTTTACGTTATAATCGCCTGGAATACCGCTAAATTCCACAACGTCGCTATATGTAAGCAAAGTTATATTAGGATGTTTGGATGCGTTGACCATAATAGGCGCAAGAACTCATATTCCACAATCGTCAGTTGGGAATATTCGATCTAGCTGCGCCATTTTACCGCCAATTGTAGCTTCTTTTTCAACTAAATAGACTTGAATTCCTTGGCTTGCTAAATCTAAGGCAGCGTTCATTCCGGCAATTCCTGCACCTATAATTAAAGCAACTTTTGTGATAGGGATTTCTTTATATGGTATATCCTCTAATTCTCGTGCACGATTTATTCCCGCTAAAATTAATCTTTTAGCTTTTTCAGTTGCCTTTGCTTTGTCATCTTGGTGAACAAAAGAGCAATGCTCACGAAGATTGACCATTTCAAAATAATAAGGACTTAATCCCGCTTCCATTAAAACAGCTCTGTATGTTGATTCGTGAATTTTTGGAGTACAAGCTGCTACAACAACTCTATTTATATCTAATTCTAAGATGTCGTTTTTAATGATTTGTTGACCAGGATCACTACATGTAAAATCGTTTGTTCTGGCAATAACAACATTCGGTAAAGGTTCCACAAAATCCCTTATAGAATCGCAGTCAACATAAGCACCAATATTAACTCCTCATCGGCATACATACACGCCTATTCGAATATTTTTGGTCTGATTTTTTTCAGACATTTAATCCACCTTAGTAAAGAATCACCATGGAATTTTTTAATTTTTAATTTTACGGTTGTAATCTTATTTTGAATAAAATTTTTAATTTTCTTGGTTTAAGAAATAATGTAATTTATTTTAATTTTATTCATATTTATTATAAATCTAATTTTAGGTTAAAGCATTCAAAATTAGCTAAGTTAAAATAATGTATATTGATTGATTTGGATTTTTTGCATTAAATTTTTTATTAAAAAAATATTTACATTGTTATATGTCGGAGATAGAAGAAAATAGAAAAGTAGACTTCGCAAATGAAGTCATGAACGAAGAAGGTTTGAAAGGAAAACCTACTCTGAATAAAATACTGAAAATTATTGACAATGTAGGATACGACAAAGAAAGAGTTAAAGAAACTTTCTTAAAAGTTAAGGCTAAAGAGGATTTTGCTAATGAAGTCATGGGAGAAATGGGAATAAAAGGTAAAGCAAAAAGAATAGAAATATTGCGAATAATTGATACAGTAGGAAATGATAAACGAAAAATTAAGACTGCTTTATTGCGAGCAAGTATCGCTGATAAAATACACCATGATTAAAATTTTTTTAATTCGCTACTTTTAAATTAGGCAATAAATTAAATTAAAAAATATTTATTATAAATTAATAAAAACTAATAGTTTCATAAAAAAAGTTAGAAAAGGACTTTAATTTGCTTGATATTGAATTATTTCGAACGAATTTAGAAAAAATTATTGAGTCGGAGAAAAAACGGTTTAAAGACCCTTCGAATGCGGAAAAAGTATTAGATTATGATAAAAAATGGAGAGAAATATTATCTAAAATCCAAGATTTAAGAAAAAAGAGAAATGAGATCTCTGCTAAGATTGGGGAATATAAGAAAACTGGAGAGTCTAAAAAAGCGGAAGAAGCTATTAAAGCTTCAAAAGACATTAGAAAGGAAATAGAAAAATTGGAAAAGCAGAAATCTGAATACCTTGAGGAGAGAGAAAAATATAGATATATAGTTGGAAACATTCTACATGAATCTGTTCCAGTTGCGGAGACAGAAGAAGGTAAAGAAATAGTAAGAAGTGTGGGAAAAATACCTAAGTTTGATTTTAAACCTTTAAATCATGTGGAATTAATTGAAACTATTGATGGGGCTGATACTAAAAAAGCTTCTGAAATTGTTGGTTCGCGTTTTTATTATCTAAAAGGTGATTTAGTTTTATTAAATTTAGCCCTTATGAAATTTGCTTTAGAATTTTTACAGAGTATCGGATATATTCCGATATGGACACCATTCTTTATAAAGCATGAAGTTATAAAAGCAGCAGCCGAATTGGCAGATTTTAAAGAACAATTATATAAAATTCAAGATGAAGACCTATTTATGATAGCAACCTCAGAACAATCCATAGCTGCATACCACTATGACGAAATAATTGATTCTAAACATTTACCCATTAAATATGCGGGAGTTTCATCTTGTTTTAGGAGAGAAGCGGGATCTCATGGAAAAGATACCTTAGGAATTTTTCGTGTACACCAATTTGAAAAAATTGAGCAATATATTTTTTGTAAACCGGAAAATTCGTGGAAATTTCACGAAGAACTTTTAGAAAATGCTGAGGAAATTTACAAACAATTAGAGATTCCATATAGGATCGTAAATATTGCATCTGGAGAACTAAACGATAACGCTGCGAAAAAATACGATTTAGAAGCTTGGTGGCCAGCATCACAAACTTATAGGGAACTAGTTAGTTGCAGTAATTGTCTAGATTACCAAGCAAGAAAATTAAAAATCAGGATGGGTAAAGTGGGTTCAGAAGAAAAACAAATTCTACATACATTAAATTCAACAGCTATTGCAACTGAACGAACCATTTGTTGTATCTTAGAAAACTTTCAAAACGAAGATCATTCGGTAAGAGTGCCAAAAGTTCTTCAGAAAATTTTAGGCAAAGAAGTTATTAGGAGGACTAAATGAATTTTAATTTGAATTAGCATGATTGAAGTTCAGTTAGAAGAATTCGAGGACTTTTATAAAGAAAGAATTAGCATTCAATATATTAAAATTAAAAAAGCTACAAGAAAGATAATCCATGATATTAGAAGTACTTTGATTGATATTAAAGTGTGTATGGATCACTTTTTGGATTCTTCGGATAAAATTGACCAGAAATCGCTAAGATCTTTAAATTTATTCTCAGACCGTATAAAAAATTATGTAGACGAAATTGAGATTCCTGAAGAAGAAGAAATAAATTATTCAAATTTAACTGAATTAATCTCATCCATTAAAAAACTATTTAAGTCAATTAACGAAATTGCTAGAAAATCACTCCCTAAATTTCAAAAAGAAGTGCAAACTGAAATAAAGGAACTAAATTATAGAACTCGTAAATTACAAAAAAAACAGGTTCTTTTAGACACTTTTTTAAGGAAAAAGTATGGAGATGTTAAAAACGCAGAAGAATTATTAAATAAATTACCTAAGATATTTACTCTAAAAGAAAATATTGAACATTCGAAAATAGATTTAGATAGTTTTGGGAAGATGTTAGAAGAAACTAAAAACGGCTTAGAAAATCTAAATTCAAAGCTAATAAAGCTTGAAAAGAGCGAATTATTTGAGAAACTTGAAGAAGAACAAGATAAACTATTTAAATTAAATATTAAAATTAATGATGAAATTGGGTTTAAAAAAGCGTTAAAAAAATTAAAATTTGAATTAGATAAGGGAACAATTCATATTACAAACATTAATTTATATTATTTACGAGATTTTTTAAAAGATCCAGTTAAGATGCTTGTCAAAGAAAGTAAAGACTTGCCGAAGTTTTCTGCTTTATTGGTCCATCTAAGGCATACTTTAGAAGATGGTAATAAATTAAGTCTTAAAACAGATACAAAAAATAAAACTATTGAACAAATTAATAAGATTTTCGACGAAAAAATAATTCACGAATATATTGAAGAATTTAAAGAATTAAAAAATTCTATTAAGGAAGTAAAAGAAAAAATTAAAGATGCAGGACTTGCAGAAAAATTAAAAGAAGTTAAGAATAAAATATCTATCAATACAGCAAAATTAGAACATGTTCAAGGAGATCTTGATAGAAAAAATAAAGATTATACGAAATATTTAGAGGCATTAAAAGAAGAGCGTGAAAATTTCCAAAACCTTATAAGTGATGTCTTGCAGGAAGAAGTAAAAATAATCATTACCCTTGAATTTTGAGAGTTAAAAATCTAATTTTTCTCAACTATTCTAAATTCGCGATTATTGTTTTCATTTATCTTTTGTAAAGTTAATGTTAAGTTGTTTTTTAAAAACAGAAACGTTTCAGTGTGCGTTAAATTAAAGATTTTTAAATATTCGTAAGCTAATACTAGATCGTTTTTAATATCTATATCGAATCCTGCTCTAAATGAATCGTATATTGCAATTTTCTTTATTCCTTTTCTTTTAGCATTGTTTAGTAAAGCTACAAAAGAAGGAATTTTAGGATCAGAAAAATAGGAGGGAATAATATCAGGTGGATTTCTCCCTAATATTGAAACACCTGCGGAATGAATTGCGGGACAAACAACTAATTGATTAATTTTTACTAATGAATTGATTTCATTAAAATTTTTAACCGAAATTAAGATGATATCCAAGAATGTAAAAGTAGTTTGCTCAGCATTAAAATTTTTTATTGCTATAGTGTTGAGATCGTTAATAACATTATCAAAAGATCTTCTAGGTTGTGTTAATTCTTCCTTAATGCCATTTAGTTCGTAATCATCTGCCAATTCTAAAATTTCAGAATCGCTACAATATACGATTTTTTCATCAAAACATTTGACATTATCGAGCGTATTTCCTAAATCTTTAAACATTGCTATAGTTAATTCTTTAAGTTGATCTTTTGAAAAACAATCTCTAAGACGAGATTTAGTTCTTGATAAGGGTGCAATGGGGATTAATAAAACGTTCATAACTAATTGCTTTAATAGAAAATAAAAAATTACTTAAGGAAAAATAAAATAAAAAATTATTTAAGAATTATTTAAGATTATTAAGTATTTGAATAGATAGATCCTCAAAAGCAGCATCGACGCTATCATTAAGCTTCGCAGAGGTTTCAAAATAGTTTACACCGTATTCTTTTGCTTTTTTTTCTAATTCTTCTGTTTGAACAACCTTTTTATCGTATAAATCGATTTTATTTCCAACAATGATATATGGGATTTCTCCACTTAACTCTTTCATCTTTGAAATCCAAAAGTCTAGATTATTGTAAGTTTCCCTATTATCTACGTTATAAACAACCATGGCACCTACTGCTTGAATAAAATAATATTCATTTGCAAAAAGTTTATCATGTTGCCCTCCAATATCCCAATAGAAAATTACAACTTTGTGTTCTTTAATTTTGCTAATTAACTCTTCGTCTTCAATGTTTAATTTGTCAATTACATTGCTTAAGTCTACTTCTTTAATTAAAAAATTGGCACCAATAGTTTGAATATATTCTGATCTAAATATTCCATCAACATACCTGGCAAGTAAACTAGTCTTTCCTACACCAGCATCCCCTAATAAAATAACTTTGCCCCTATAACTCATTCTCTTGACGTTTGGTTTATTTTTTGCTATATATTATTAAATTTATTTAAATTTAAACTTAATTCTTTTCCATTCAAGTAAAATTTAATAGAGTTTTGGACTTTCCCTTTTTTTCTGCTTTAATTCTGCTTTTTTGCATTCAGAGCTAATGAAGTGTTTGAATAAATGTTCGTATCCAATCAACTGTCTAGATCGACCATCTTCTAGCCATAGTCCTGAAGTATATTCTGGAGCTTCACTCACTTTATCTAAAGTGGTGAGCAAAAAATCATTATCGGCGATTAATAAGCCAAATGGTATAACACTATCGCCTATGATAGAATGGATATCAATTTTTAATTTTAATAATTTCTTAATTTCTTCTTCTATTGCCTCAAAAAATTGTAAGGCTATAACTATTTGAGTTGAATTAGAAGTAAATTTTTTATTCCATAACTCTTTCGTTATCCAATCGTATCCTCCCAGTTCTTCCATTAACAAATCAGGAGTAATAATAAAAAAGATTCTACGATCTGCTTGCAAAATTAAATCTTTAATTTTCTTTCTAATTTTTTCCTTAGAATTGATTGACCATACGCGGGGTTCAGATTCCTCTGAATCAATTTCAAGATCGCTTATTATTTTTTCGAGTAAATGGGTTTCATCAATTAAACGAGCATATTCTTCTCGTATTGATTCAAATATTTTTTTAAGAGGGATAACTTGGTAGTTTGCTCCCCTTTTTATGGGTTCTTTCTGAATAAAGCCTCTCTCAATTAATCTGTTCAAAGAATCGTAAACCCTCGCTCTATCCACTCCCGAATGCTTTGCAATATCTGCAGGAGATAAGATTTTGTATTTACATAAGG
>JBHLQY010000015.1:0-37886 GCA_048883105.1 Candidatus Thorarchaeota archaeon
GACAGGGGAGATCGTTCTAACGGTAAAAGGGGTTACTCTTAGTATTAAGAGGAAAAGTGATAAGCACCAACTAAATTTATATTTTCCACGGTTTAATAAAGGAGAAGGTATAAAGGTAGAACTAACTCTAACCCAAGATCCTAAAATGGATTCCATGGTTATTGCGACACCTTGGAAAAACAACCCAACTAGGTTTTATTACAATCAAAAAATCAATTGTATGCCAGCAAATGGAATCGTTCAGAAAGGTAAAGAAATTTTCTACTTTAAGGGTGATAGCGATAAAAGCTATGGAGTGCTTGATTGGGGAAGAGGTGTGTGGCCTCGCAAAAATAGATGGTATTGGGGCTCAGCATCAGGGAAACTAGATAATGGAGCGCTTATTGGATGGAATATCGGGTATGGATTTAGCGATAGATCTTACGCCAGTGAAAATTTAATTTTTTATAACGGAGTTGGACATAAACTCAACCAAGTTTTATTCCATATTGATACAAAGAATTACATGAAACCTTGGAGATTTACAAGTAATGATGGCAGATTCGAGATGATAATGGAACCTATTGTAGATAGAAATTCAAAAGTAAATCTATTATTATTAAAAAGTCTCCAACATCAAATCTTTGGTTATTTTACTGGTTATCTCACGCTGGATGATGGGACTAAAATAAAAATAAATAATTTATTGGGTTTTGCAGAAGATGTTTATAATAAATGGTAATGCGATAAATTAAAAAGGATTACTCAACCATACTAAAAGTATTATCGTCTGCACCACATTCAGGGCATTTTTCGGGAATATCATCCAAATAAAATACAGCTCCGCATTTATCACATTTCCAATGCAAATTAATATGCCTTTTTAAAAAGATAGAACCAATTTTTGATTATAAACATAAAATAGATTTTTAATTAAAATTTTTTGCATAACGAAAAAATTAGAATAAAATTGAAATAATTTCTTTAAATGCTTTATCAAAATTCTTACGTGTTAAATTAAATAACATCAAATTGGGTAGATTTAATATAAAATCTTTGATTGGATGGGTTAATTTTAATCCTATAGTAGCTATAATTGAAATATTTGTACTAAATAAGTATTTTAGCCATTCTTGAAATTTAACACTAAAAAGCTCCATTTTACCGATCTCATCTATACATATTAAATCAACTTTTAGATTGTTAATATTTGCTAATTTTGAGATGATATTTTCAAATTCCTCAATGAATACTTTATATTTACCAAGTTTAAACTTAGTGGGATAATTTCCAACTCTTGCTAATCTCGCTTTTTCCCCAGAAAAGATATCTTCTACGTCAAATCCCATCCGAGTAGTACCTTTTTTTACTTCTGGAGTTAAAAACCCATGAATGATAAAATTTCTCTTAGAATAATAATCAATTAATTTTGAGATTAAAGTTGATTTTCCACATCGAGGGGGTCCTATTATAAGAATTTTTGAATTCATTATTAAATAACAATATAAATTTTTAAAACAACTTTTTTTCTAATAAAGAATTTATAAAATCATTAATTTAATTCTTTTACATCAATTAATAGGAATTGAAAAAAAATGAAGAGTTCAACATTCACTTATACAGACCAAGACGGAATCGAAGTTTTCGTCTATAAATGGGAACCAGATACCACACCTAAAGCTGCTGTACAATTCAGTCATGGATTAGCAGAGCATGCAAAGAGATATGAACCAGTAGCTGAGGTATTATGTAAGGAAGGCTATATTTGTTATGGAAATGACCATCATGGTCATGGAAGAACTGCTGGTGACTTAACAGAAGCAACTTTAGAGGGAAATGCTGGAGTTTTTGGCCCTAATGGATGGAGAGGGATTGTTAATTCTATGCATGAATTAACAAAGATTATCACGAAAGAGAATTCTAATATTCCTCTTTTTATAATAGGACATTCTTGGGGTTCTTGGTTAGCCCAAGATTTTATGCAAGAATGGGGAGATGAATTAAATGGTGTCATATTAAGTGGTACGATGGGGAAAATACGAAAGTTAGTAATAAAAGCAGGAAAATTACTTATAAAGCATGAGATGAAAAAATCGGGTCCCAACACTCCTAGTGAGAAGTTGCATAAAATGAATGTTACTACCAATAATCATGATTGGGATAATGAAGAAGGAGCAACTGGATTTGAATGGCTCAGCAGAGATAAAGCAGAGGTTCAAAAGTATATTGATGATCCTTGGTGTGGGTTTATTAGCCCTGCAAGGGTATGGTTAGAGTTTTTATATGGATTCGAAAAAATTTGGAATAAAGAAAATGAAGAAAAAATTCCAAAGGATTTACCTATCTTTATCATAGCTGGAACATTAGATCCAATAAGTACTAAGACAAAAACAATTATGCCACTTTTAAAACGATATGAAGAATACGGTATTAAAGATGTTTCGTATAAATTCTATAAAGATGCCCGCCATGAAGTCTTTAATGAGATTAACCGTGATGAAGTTTTTAGCGATGTAATCAAATGGCTTGATTCACATATTTAGCCTAATTCCCTAAATTTTTCTAATAATTTTTTTTGCTCATCTGTAATTTTTTTAGGAATTTCTATATTTACAACAACATATTGGTCCCCTTTACCTTTACCTCGTAGATAGCTCGCCCCTCGATTTTTTATTCTAAACTCAGTTCCATGCTGGGTGCCAGCAGGTATTGACAGTTCTTTTTCAGCTATTATCTTTTCTTTATAATCTAGAGTAGGTACTTTTATTTTACCTCCTAATATAGCTGTAACTATATCAATATCAGCCTTGGTATAAAGATCATTTCCTCTTCTAACAAAATTTTTATTTCCAATAATTTTAATTCCCAAATAAAGATCTCCAGGGATAGCATTAATAGAAGGAATGTGTCCTGCTCCTTGAACTTTTAGATGTATACCATTTTCAACTCCAGGTGGGATATTCACATGAATCTTTTTATTTTCGGGAATAGCTTTTTTACCGTGACATGTTTTACATTTTTTAGCAATAACTTTTCCTGTCCCATAGCAACTATAACATTCTGTTTCTCGAATTATTGTTCCAAAACCAGAGCGAGTCATTTTTCGCATCCTTCCTGTACCTTGACATTCAGGACAATTTTTAATACTTGAGGGATCTTCAGCTCCAGTACCTTCACAATCAGAACAAGGGATGTATCTCTCTATGTAGATATCTTTCTTTATACCGAACATTGCCTCTTTGAAATTAATTTCAATTCTATCTTCAATATCCTCACCGATTTCTCTTCGTGGTGCCGCACGTCTAGCTCTGCTGCTCGTAAATCCACCAAAAAAATCATTAAAGCCCCCGAAACCACTACCACCAAAAATCGATTTAAATAATTCGTCTATTCCAGGGATACCACCGCTGAAAAAATCGCTCATATCAATATGTACGCCGCTAAATCCAAAACGATCATAATTGCTTCTTTTCTCTGGATCGCTTAAAACTTCATAAGCCTCTTGGAGTTCAATAAATTTTTCTTTAGCTTTAGGATCAGTTTTATTTACATCTGGATGATATTTTCTGGCTAATCGACGATAAGCTAATTTAATATCGTTTTCAGTAGCGTCTTTACTAACCCCTAATACTTCGTAATAGTCTCGTTTATTCTTAGAACTCATTACCAATTAATCCCTTGTTTCAATAAAAAAAAATGTTAATCTAACTATTAAAATTTATATAGGAAATGTCAGAATATTCTGAACTATTTATATAACTTGATCCATCTTTTTTTGATTTAATAAATATATCTTTCTCTTTAATTTTTTGGTTTAGTATATTTTAATAAATAGTAGTTGGTAAAATAGCTTCTTTTATAGAAGCAATATTTTCCAGGAGTTTTTTTTTGTTTTTCTGTTAACTTTTTGTCTTTCTTTAATGTATAAAATTCTTGATTACATTGTTGATAAAACACAGGGAGAAAAATTTAGTAGAATTTATTAATACTCGAGGAGCTTTTATACCTCTATTCATCACCTATATTTTACCGTGTTTTTTTCTATTACACTCCTGACATAATAATTGGATATTATTTACTGAACTTGAACCCCCTTTACTGAAAGGGATAATATGGTCGAATTCTAAGTTAGTTTGGCTTCCACATTTTACACATTGACCTCTATCTCTATTCCAAACTTCTGTTCTCACTTTATTACTAATATATCTTGAGTGCTTCTTCTGTTTTTCCTTTTCTACCCATTCCCTTCCAAAATGTTTTTCCGCCCATTCTCTTTGAGTCCCCCAATTCCAATAATCTGATTTAAATTTTAGTTTTGATTTTGGTATGGATTCTGGTGGTATATATTTTTTATTATATTTCACTTTCAAATAATCGTCTATTCTCATATTAAAAATCTAAATTTTGGTCTTTTTAAATGGAGAGAGTCATAATGAAAAAATGAAAAATTGAAATTTTTTTTATATTATTGATGAAAAATAGTCAATCTCTTAGTTTTTAATAAGGAATGAGTTTTTATAATTATCAAGGATTAAAAAAAATTCAAAGGGAAGAGGGTAAAAAATGAAAGAGGAAAAAACTGAAAATCAAAAGATAATAGATTGTCTCGATATAATTCATAATATATAAATGAGATCAATTTTAAACTTTCATTTGAAATTTGAATTTTGTCGATATGTAAAATCAAAAAAAAGAATAATTAATCTTCTTTTTCTTCAAGTTTTTTTATTAAATCTACTATCTCCTTATCTTTTCGATCTGCCATTTTTATTAAGAGAGCTTTTATCAGATTAAATTCTGATTTTAACTTATCAATTTCTTTAGATAGATGATTTGTTTTAACTGAACCATTACTAATTAAAGTTAAAGGTTCTATATTTTCGAAATATTCCTCTGCAAAAGCATCTTCATTATCGAATAAATATAAGAATTAAAAAAATTTTGAAGATCTAATCTTCTTCTTCATCCCAATCTACATCTACTACCTTTTTCTTTTCGTCCTTTTCTTCGGCGGCTTCTTTTTTATATGAAGCACCACCTGCTCCTGTTTCACCCATACCACTTGGAGGGACCCCTCCCATTCCTCCTGGAGGAACACCTCCCATACCACTAGCAGCACGTTGAGCTTGTTCAGCAGCTTGTTGATAAACTTGGTCTTGAGCTTGAGTCTGGTAAATCCTCTGGGAAAAACTATACATTGATTTTTGTAGATTTTCTATGCCTAATTTGATTCTTTGGACATCTTCAGTTTTAATGTCTTCTTCTAACGATGTTATTGCGTTTTCAATTTCTTGCTTCTCATTTTCTTGAATTTTATCTTTATTTTCTTCCATTAATTTTCGGACTTGATAAATCATCGATTCTGCTTGATTTTTAGCTTCAACTTTTTCTCTTATCTTTTTATCTTCTTCTTCATATATTTCACCATCTCTAATTTTTTGTTGAATCTCATCATCCGATAATCCTTGTGATCCCGTAACCGTGATACCTGTTTCTTTACCTGTGCCTAAATCTTTTGCTGTAACATGTACAATACCATCTGCGTCAATTGAAAATTTCACTTCAATTTGAGGCATCCCTCTTGGAGCAGGAGGAATACCTGTGAGATGAAACATCCCCAACGAGATGTTATCTTTTGCCATAGCTCTTTCACCTTGTAAAACATTAATAGTAACTGCAGGCTGATTGTCAGCAGCTGTGCTAAATATTTGTGATTTTTCTGTAGGTATAGTACAATTTCTTTCAATTAATCGTGTAAAAACTCCACCTAAAGTTTCAACGCCTAAAGATAAGGGAGTGACATCCAACAATAATAAATCTTCAACATCTCCAGCGATAACTCCTCCTTGAATCGCTGCGCCCATGGCTACACATTCCATAGGATCAACCGAATGCTCAGGTTCTTTTCCAAAAAACTTCTTAAATCGTTCCTGAACTGATGGCATCCTTGTGGGGCCACCTACTAGGATGACTTTGTCAACATTACTTATAGACAATTTTGCGTCGGACACGGCTCTTTGCATAATGGGATTTAACCTTCTTAAGGTAGGTTCAATTAATTGTTCTAATTTTGCTCTTGTGAGTTCCATTTCTAAATGAACGGGATTTCCTTCCTTTTGACTTAAATAAGGAAGATTAATTTGAGTTGATAATGCAGTAGATAATTCAATCTTAGCTTTTTCGGAGCCATCTTTAATTCTAATCATTGCTTTGGAATCACCTCTTAAATCAACTCCCTCCTTTTTTTGAAATTCTTCGCAAACCCAATCTATAATGGCGTTATCCATATCCGTACCACCGAGCTGTGTGTCGCCTGCTGTAGACATAACTTCTACGACACCTTCGCCATATTCGATGATTGATATATCAAATGTGCCACCACCGAGATCTAGTACGCAGATTTTCATTAATTTATCTTTCGTTTCCTTATCTAGGCCATAAGCTAAGCACGCTGCCGTAGGTTCATTAATCATACGAACAACCTCAAGTCCAGCGATCTCACCAGCATCCTTAGTAGCTGTACGCTGAGCATCATTAAAGTATGCTGGCACAGTTATAACTGCTTTTTTAACAGTCTCTCCAAGATACGAAGAGGCATCGTTCTTTATTTTTTTTAATATCATCGCTGATATTTCTTCTGGGGAGAACTCCTTCCAATCCTTTCCTACTTTAAGCTTGGCTTTATATGATGTTCCCATTTTTCTTTTAATAGCAGTAACCGTTCCATCAGGGTTAGAGACAGCTTGACGACGTGCTGGTTCACCAACGATTTTTCTACCATTTTCGTCAAATGCTACATAAGAAGGGAAAGCTTTTCCACCAAGAGTTCTACCTTCAGCTGCTGGGATGATTTCAGGTTTACCAGTCCCGGACAATACTGAACAAGCCGAGTTAGAGGTTCCAAGGTCAATTCCGATGATTTTTTCTTTCCTTTTTGGTTTTTCATCATCAGCTTTTTTCTCTTCGCTCATACTAAAAATTACACCTAATCATTGGTTCTAGTAAATATATCTAATTGTTCTTCTATTATGAATATATTATAAATTAAACAATTTTAATTTTTTTATAATGATCCATATATCATTAAATTTTTTTGTAATTATTATTTTAATAATTCATAATATTTACAGAATGATTAACAAATAAACATTGGGTTCTATTAGCATGACAAGGAAAAAGGAAAAGAAAGATGCAAAGCATGAAAAAGAAAAGGGAGAAATAGATCAAAAAAATGACAAAAAAAAACAGGTAAAAGAGAGCCCAGATATCATTAAAGAGAGAATTGATGCTGAACCTGATCTTCTGGAAGAGAAAGAAGGTGCAGAACAAATACTTTTAGAATATTATTCTAAGGAGGATTTAGTTAAGAAAGTTAAAGATTATGAAAAGGAACTTGAAGATAAATATGAAAAAATAAAATTATTAGACGAGTGGAAAAATAAATTTACTCATCTTCAAGCAGAATTCGAGAATGCGCAAAAACGATGGGAAAAAAATCGACAAGATTTAAGAATCCAATATAAAGCTTCAGTATTAAAAAATTTTTTACCTTTATACGATTCTTTTAAAAAGGCAATTAATAGCGATGCAGAGAACGATGCTCTTACGCAATTTTATAACCAATTTCTTAATCTACTAAAATCACAAGGAGTTGAGCCTATTAACGTAAATATTAACGACTTATTTGATTACAGTGTCCATGAAGCATTATCTTCAATAGAAACTGATGAGGTCCCAGAAAATAGCATAGTAGAGATTATTCAAGACGGTTGGAAGTTTGGTAAAGATATTCTAAGGTACGCAAAAGTTATAATATCAAAAAAACCTAAATCGCCTGAAACTGAACAAGAGGCTAAACAAGAAGAAGAGCCTACAGCAGAAGCCAGTAATAATGAACAAGAAAAAATGGTTACAGAGAAATCAGAAGCTGCAGAAGAAAGTAAATCTGATTTAAATGAAAGCGAATAAATTGTAGCTTCTAAAATATTTAATATTCTAATAATAGATAAACATAAAAGAATAATTATTTTAAATTCTTATAAAAATAAATAAGTGAAAAATTTCCTATAAGTGAGAATTAATAAAAAGTAAAGGAGGAGACTTAGCAATATCGGATGAACCTGTTTTTCCACCAATCCCTGCTATAACAGACGAATTTAAAAGAAAAAAGAGGATTATCGAGGCAAAATATACCGTACTAAAATGTAATGGCTGTAATGCTAAATATTCTCGACCTTTTAAACCAGGAGATTTTACTTTTAAGAAGTTAACTGATGAAGAATGTGAAAAATGCCATTTAAGAAAGTTAATTATTGTAGAAATTTACTCGGAATGGTTCGACCCTAAAAAAGAGAAGTAATTATTTTTTTTGAAAAAAGATATTATAAATAAGCATCTCAAGCTTTAAAGAGCCCTACCTTCCATATATCTTATGATTTTATCAAAATAGCTTTCCATTTTTTCTTTATCTTTTCAAATTACTTCTGACAAATTCTATTATTGTTTTTAACTCAGTACCAGGTCCATAAAAACCTGTTAAACCATGCTTTTCTAAGAAGGGTTTATCCTCATCTGGAATTATCCCTCCAACTGAAACTAAAACATCATCAATACCTTGTTCCTTTAATTTTTCCATGATTACAGGACAAATTACATTATGTGCACCACTTAATATACTTAATAAAACTGCATCTGGATCTTCTTGAATAACTGTATTCACAATATCATCTGGAGTTTGATGCAACCCAGTATAAAGTACTTCCATGCCGGCATCCCTTAAAGCTCTTGCGATAACTTTAGCACCTCTATCATGACCATCTAAACCGGGTTTGCATACTAACACTTTAATTCTTCTAACTTCTGTCATTATAATTGCCTCCTTAATAAATGGAGTCTTCGTGATAAGTACCGAATACCTCTTTTAATGTAGCAACAATTTCTCCGACAGTTGCATACTCTCTTACAGCATCTATAATCAAAGGCATTAAATTTCTAGTTTCTTTTGCACCTTCTCTTAACATTGCTAATTTCTTTATAACTTGATCGTTGTCTCGTTCTTTTTTTATTTTCTTTAAATTCTTTATATGTTCTTTAGCGAGTTCATCATCTATTTTTAATAATGGAGTGGTACAGGGTTCCTTTATTTGATATTGATTTACACCTACAATAATTCTCTGTTTATTCTCAACCTCTCGCTGATATTTGTAAGAAGCCCTAGCAATTTCTTTTTGAAAAAAATTAGCTCTAATAGCTGGGATAACGCCCCCTAAATTCTCTATCTTTTCAAAGTATTTTTCCGATTCTTCTTCCATTTTATTTGTTAGCCATTCCACATAATAAGAGCCGGCCAGAGGATCAACTGTATCTGCAACGCCTGATTCATGGGCAATTACTTGTTGAGTTCTTAAAGCAATTTTTACTGCTTTTTCTGTTGGAAGGCATAGAGCCTCGTCAAACGAATTAGTATGTAAGGATTGTGTACCCCCTAAAACAGCAGCTAAAGCTTGTAGCGTAACTCTTACGATGTTGTTTTCGGGTTCCTGAGCAGTTAACGATACTCCTGCGGTTTGAGTGTGAAATCGAAGTCGCATTGACTCTGGTTTTTTCGCACCGTATTTATTTTTCATCCTTTTTGCCCAAATTCGCCTTGCTGCTCTATATTTACAAATTTCTTCAAAAAAGTTATTATGTGAATTAAAGAAAAATGATAATCTAGGGGCAAAATCGTCCACATTTAATCCCCTCTCCATAGCAGCTTCGACGTACGCGAAACCGTCTGCCAGAGTAAATGCTAGCTCTTGAACTGCTGTTGATCCCGCTTCTCGAATATGATACCCACTAATTGAAATTGTATACCATTGAGGGACATATTTAGTACAATATTCTATCGTGTCAACTATTAAGCGCATTGATTGTTCTGGAGGAAAAATCCACGATTTTTGGGCGGTATACTCTTTTAATATGTCATTTTGTATAGTTCCTCTCAATTTATCTGGAGTATGACCCTGCTTTTCGGCTACAACAATATACATCGCAAGTAGAATTGATGCGGGTGCGTTTATTGTCATTGAAGTAGAAATTTTGGATAGATCAATCCCATCGAACAATATTTCCATATCTTTTAATGTATCAATAGACACCCCTTCTTTGCCAATTTCTCCTAAGGCCCTCTCATCAATTGCCTCAATTCCATAAAGGGTGTGCAAGCTAAAAGCTACGCTTAAACCAGTTTGACCATGATTTAAAAGAAATTTATACCGATTATTTGTTTGCTCTGCAGTCCCAAATCCGGAAAACTGTCTCATAGTCCAGAATTGTCCTCTATACATATTTTTGTAAGCTCCTCGAGTAAAAGGATATTTTCCAGGTTCTCCTAAATCAGCAGCATAACTAAAATCTTTTAAATTCGCTGGAGTATACAATTTTTTAATATCAATATCGGATAAATTAGTAAAATTCTTTTTCCTCTCGGATTTAGATGCACTTTTAGCTTCTTGCTTTTCAATCTTAGTCATAAGAATAAACCCATTAATTAATTAAATGAATATTATGTTCTATCTCTATTATAGATTTTGATTCAAATGAAGTTGATATTTGAGTTTATTAACTATCATTGAAATTGTTATAAATAAAAAACTTTTATCACATCAATAAAGAAATTGATCAAAACGCTATATAAGCTTCTCTAATGGCTGAACAGCCACCACATCTCACACAACCAGCTTTATTCTCAAGAGGATTGACTCCATATTCTTTCATTAATTTTGCCGCTTCACTATAGATTTCGAGTAAGAGTTTATAATTTGTAGTTGGCAAATCTTTCATTCCCGGGATTGATCTTGCAGGTGTTATGAAAGGGATGACTCCTAATGAAATTAACTTTTCTAAATCTGAGATAAATTCGTCATTAGATTCTCCAAATCCCGTTAAAAGAAAAGAAGATACTTGATTTTTGCCGAATATTTCAAGAGCATGCTTCCAATTTTTTTCGAATATCTCATATGGTATGTGGGCTTTTCCAGGCGTAATGTCTTTTCGAATTTTTTCATCAAGTACTTCAAGATGAATACCAATCGTATCAGCTCCAGACTCTTTTAACTTATTTATATATGATAAATCCTCTATTGGTTCAATTTGAACATGTAAAGGAAGTTTTGGATTATTACTTTTTATTCCTTTTAAGAGTTCAATATATCTTTTAGCTCCTTTATCTATACCCTCTTCGGTTCCACTAGTCAAAGTCATATGGGAGCATCTCCCCTCCTTTTTCGCTTGAATTATAACTTCATTCATTTGGTTGTAATTCTTTTCTAAAATTGTTGTGTCGTAATTTAAACTTAATTCAATCCCACAGAATTTACATGCTTCTCCACAGGCCCAATATACGCATTTTTGATAGATGGTACTAGCTAAACAATCGATTCCGTGCACTAATGCTACTTTTTTCATTGGAATTCCATCGGAAGTTTTGAATTTAGCATCGTAAAATTTGGGTTCTGGAACTAACTTTAATTTGCAATAAGAATTATTTTCTTTATTATTATAAATTTCAAAGAAATTTCCTATTTTTTCTTTTAAAAATAAATCAGTTTTTGTTGGATTACTCCAAAGAGCAACATTAGCTAATGTTACATTGTCCTCTAATATAAAATATCTCCCTCCAAGTGGTCCAGCTCCACCCTTTCGACCATAATTAATTCCTTGTTTTTGATAATATTCGAATAAATTCTCATCTAGATATAGTCCGTAGCAGAGTAATTTAGTTTTTAATTTTAATGCTGTATGAATATCAATCATGTTTTGAATAAAGATTAAAAAATTTCTTATTTATTTTAACCTTAGAAGGCGTTTTTTAATAAAATTTTTTAATTATCTTACATGAGAGTTTAATAATAAGTTTATTAAACTTTATTACTAAGAGATATAATCATTTTATTAATAAAAAGAGGAGATAATCATGGCGCACAGGAGACCTTGGAAATGTTATAGTAAATGGACGAGGAGACCTTTTCAATATAAAAGAAGTGCGAATCGTAGAAGGGAGTTCGCTCGTGGTGGAGCCCAGTCGAAAATCGTTCGCTTCTGGGGGGGTAATAAAGAAATTCCGTGGGAAGAATGGGATCTAGTTGTCGGGCTTAAAGTAGATAAGCAAGTTCAAATCTCTTCAAACGCATTAGAAGCGATCCGTATTACTATAAATGGTGCTCTTCAGAAATATCTAGGAAGACATAATTTTCGCCTTCGACTACGGCCAAAACCATTTCAAAAATACCGTGAAAATAGGATGCTTGCTTTTGCTGGAGCAGATCGCGTACAGAGTGGAATGCGTAATTCTTTTGGGAGATCGACTGGAGTTTGCGCTCGAGTGAGAGCAGGTCAAGTAATAGCTGAAGTTGGGACAGATGTGAAAAATCTATCTTTAGTTAGAGACCGATTACGTGTAGCGTCAATGAAAATCCCTTGTACATGTCAAATTGTCATATTACAATATAAAACACCAGAACTCTTTAAAAGATCTGGTTTACCTTTATATGATGATAAAAAGCGTAGAGAAATTCCATTATACGAGTTAGCTTTTTCATAAATCATTATTTTTAATAATTTTCGTTTAATATAAACCTTGAAAAATCTTGAACCTTTCTTTAATCCGAAAAGCATTTTAATTGTTGGAGTATCAAGAAAAGCCTATACTTTTAGTTACACTATATTAAAAAATTTATTAGAGATCTTCTATAATAGAGAGATCTATTTATTAAATCCAAATTCCAATGAAATACTTGGAGTTAAATCCTATCAATCTTTGGAAGAGATTCCTGAGATTCCAGAATTAGCTGTTATTGTTTTAGGGAAAAAAATTATTGAAATTGTAGAAAAATTGGGCAAATTTGGAGTCAAATACATAACAATTCAAACTGAATTAAAGACAGGTATTGATGATACAGATTTTACTATAAAATTGAATCAAATTTGCGAAAAATATGACATTACTTATTTAGGACCCTCTATGATCGGAATTATAAACTTTATTGATAACTTTACTACTTCGATTATTCCAGTTAGACAATATATTATGCGAGAAAATAAAAATATAAAAGATGGCATTAGTTTTATTGCCCAATCTGGAGGATTAGCGGGTGCTTTAGGGTGGTGGAGGCCCTCCCAGAAATTACCCATTTCAAAAGTTGTCCATTTAGGTAAAGGATTTCATATTAATGAGGCTGATTTACTTAAGTATTTTCTGAACGATAATACTACAAGAGTAATCTCTCTATTTTTAAGAGAGATATCTGACGAATTAATTGATGCCGTTAAAAATATTGCTTCTTATAAACCTGTTCTTTTCTTTTACGTAGGGAGAGAGGAAAAGAAAGAAAAAGAGCTAAAAAAAGCAGGTGGTATACCTGTTTCAAATTACATTGAACTTTTTGAAATTGCAAAAATCTTTTTATGGTGTCCAAAGCCACAAGGTACAAATTTAGGAATAATTGGGCCATCTTCGGGAGCAATTCATTTAATTGTAAAAGAAATGAGAAAACAAAATTTAACGTTAGCAAAACCTTCTCAAAAATCTCAGGAAATAATTTTAGATAAAATCGGTGGTTCTACTTGCGATTATGGAAATCCTGTGGATTATTGGCCCCCCGATAAATTAATAGGCATAAAAATTTGTGGCATATATAATACATCTGCAAATACTTTATTAAAGGACGATAATGTAGATGGATTAATCCTTGCGTTAGAATTTTTTATAGAAATAGAATTTGATTTCAATATTTTTGAAAAAATAAAGAAATCTTATCCTAATAAGCCTATTATAACGATATTAATTCAAGCTGAAAGAGAGGGAGCAAAAAGAGTATTTAACTCTGCTTCTGACTTGAAGATTCCTGTATTTGAAAATGAAATAGAACGGGCAGTACGAGGATACAAGTTATTATACGATTATTATTCAAAAATAAAAAAGAAAAAATAATAAAATTAGCTCGAAAAAATCTCTTTCAATTCTTCAGGTATTTCGGCATCTTCATCCATCAAGGAAAGCACATAGATTTTTTCTCCGCACTTACATTCTTTTCCTTCAAATAAGTAAAATTTAAATTGATTTTTCCAAGTACAAATTTGAGTGCTAGTAAATTCTGCGGTTTCACCACATAAACAATATATCGGCATATCTTCTGAATTTGGAATAATTTCATCAAAGGTATTAGTAGTTGCAGTAAAATCACAATTATTTAACATATCATTAATTTTATCTGCGAGCGCACTTTTTAAACTAGGCAAAAAGCCAGTAAGAACACCATTTTTACCAGCTATTTCCGTCAAAGCTATAAAATTTTTTTCTGGTTTAGTTGGCGTTTTGCTTTCAGTAGGAATTTGTCGTTCTTGTTGAAGGAGTATTTCAGGTATAGGAAATGGTTCCATCTCTGGGGGATATTCAAATGAGAAGAAATACTGTAAAGTACCTTTAACAGTTCTTTGATTTATTAGCTTCAAATTTTCGTAGTCTCGGCTATGAAGAATGAATTTTATTAATTGAAGCGGAACTTTCATATCTAAAAGTCTTGATCGAATATTCTCTAGAATATCACCAGTATAGCCCTTTAAAATCATAATATCTTCACGATTTTCTGTGTAAAATGCGTTTTTGTTTTCTTCCTTAAAGTTATACCATTTTCGTAATACGCTTCCTCTAATTAATTGAGGGATCATACAGAAAATACATAATAAGGGGATAAAAACCCAAATTAATTCCGTTATGGTTCCAATGAAGAACAACGTTAATAACATCAATATTATGAACATGGGTAGTGTAGTTAATAGGCTTAATTTTCTTAAACGCTTATCAACAGGTTGTTTTATCCCTTGTTTTTTTAGGGCAGTGACCTCCCCCTCTTTTTTTAATCGATAAATGATCTCAATAATTTGTTTATCTTCAAAATTTTTTTTTAATAATTTGTCTTCCTCTTTATCACCCGTATTAATTGATTCTAGAAATTTTTGCATCTCGTTCTTATATTGCTCAATAGAACGATCTTTATAAATGAAATCTAAAGTTTCCTCTGAAAAATAATCTAAAAAACGGGCAATAAAAAGTTTTTTTTCAATTTCTTGGATATCTCCTGGCTTAAGGCCTAGTGCTTCTTGAAGCAATTGTCCTTGAGTTTTCCGAACTGGTTTACTTTCTTTACCTGATTCTTCTGGGGATTCCGATTCTACATTTTTATATTTTTCGTTTTCACTCATATTCTATTCAAAATTTCAAATTTTATATTTAAAATTATTTAGTAAAGTAAATAACTCTTTTGATATGAAATAAAAAGAATTTCGAAAATGTTTTAGTTTTCCCCTTAAGCTTCTAATAATGTGTCTTAACAAAATATAAAAAAATAAGTCTTAAAACTGAATTAGGCAATATTTACAACAGATTTAATTTCTGGGACGAATTGTTTTATTGCTCTTTCAATTCCAAACTGTAGCGTTTGTTGCGCATAAGCACATCCCACACAATGTCCCATTAATTTCACTTTGACGATGCCATCATCAGTAACTTCAATAAGTTCAACATCGCCCCCATCCATTTGGAGTTGAGGCCTAATTTTGTCAACAACTTGTTTAACTTTATCTTTATCTATCAAACTTTTTCACTTCTCATTTGTTTATTATTATATTCTTAATATAATAAATAAGAACAAATATTTAAAGCGTACTCATTATAATTTAAAATAAATAATCGTGTTCCAATTAACAATTTCTATAATTCTTTAGGCAACATTAATAAAATAAAAAGATTAAATTAATTTGTAATTTTAATTGAATTTAATAAATACATTGAAGGAGTAAATAATTGGATAATCAAGATTTCATAGCACAACTAAATAGAGCACAAGATTTAATGTCTCAAGCGAAATATAAAGAAGCTTCTATCTTACTTAAAAACTTAAAAGAGATTGAAAAAAATAGCGATTTTGATTATAATTTAACACATAGACTTTATCAACTTTATTCTAATTGTCGCTCTTTATATAATCAGAAAATTATTCTAAAGTATATAGATAAAATATCAAAGTACTCTTCTTCAGTAACTTTTCATGAGTTAAAAAACGAAATACACGAAATTGACTTAGAAGAAGCCATCTTGGGTCGTGAGATTGAATTATTAATTCTAAGGGGCTTATTATCCTGTAGAATAGAAAAAAATAAAATAATATTTTAAGCTCTTTAGTTATTTTCCTTAAAGTTTAAATCTTTTATTTTTTAAAGTATACATTAATATCAATTAATATAGAGGATCTATAAGATTGAATGCTACATTGACACCCGAGAAGATATATACTGATGTTGTAAATAATAAATTAAGTAAAGAAGTAGCTAGTGAACTATTAATTTCTTTAATTGAAAGTCCTGATAATAATACCAGAATTAAGGCAATAAAAACCTTTTTAGATTTATCCTTAAATAGTGATAAAGTCTTTAGAATTGTTGAAAACTGTTTATTATCCGATGAAAATGCTTTAGTTAGGAGTGCAGCTGCCGAAGTTTTATTTAAAATTTTTCCAAAAAATATGAATTATTTACCTTTAAAGTGGGCGAGTCGCTATGAAAAATCTGCTATTGTAATAAATACTTTTCTTAATTTATTTGATATTAACGATCCTCATTTTGATTTTCTTAAAAAAGAAATTTTAAGAAGGCTTGAACAGACTTATTTAATAATTCCAGAAGAAATCAACTTTTTTTTAACTTTAGATGTCTTATATGCTGAATATGCAAAAGATTTTGAATTTAAAGCTGGCTCCGCTTGGTTTAAAATAATGAGGCTATTAAATAAATTTCCCAATACAACTGGATTAATCCAGCGAATGTATTACATTCGCCTCGGTGGAAAGAAATATCTGTCGCCACCTGACGAATCGTTTTCTTATTTAAAAGAACTTATTTTGAAAAAAAATGAGCTTTAAACTTTTATTGTGGTTGGTTCTACCAGCTTTGTTTTACCGAAAGTAGGAATACACCAATAATACATACAATAATTTAGATTTTTATAATAAGGTCTGGCAAAATTGCAATGACCTAACGTACCGGGGAAAAATAAACCATCTCCATCTGTAAGATCCTTACAAACGGATTGACCCTCCGTGCTTATAAGATATTGTGAAATAGCATAATTTTCGTCGTCTATACACATGAGGTATATTTCGGGATATTCAGGATGAATATGTGGATAGATTTCAACATTTCCATAGTAATCTTTTTCCAAATTAACGCTCGTTATAACACCTTGCCTTAGCGATTCATTTGGTATATTTGTATAACCAGACATAAAATAACGATTTTTAATTGCTGTAAATACTTTTCTAAAAGTACACATTTTATTTTCTGAACCTAATTCTCCTCTAGGTATAAACTTATTCAAGTCGAAATTTTTAATTTCAAAATCAGTGTCAATTTTGCCATCAATAGTGCTATAATATAAGCAAATTTTGCATTTCTCTTTCGATTTCACTCCGATTGACGCTTCTTTACTTGGAGGAATGAAAAAAATGTCAAATTGATTTAATTCAAACTTAGAGCCATTGTAATTTAATATAACCTTTCCTAACAACAAACAACCGTTAAGAATTTCTTTTTTATTAGTTCTTAATTTTAAATCAGACTCAAAATAAAAATATTTTATTAATGTATTATTTAATTCTCTTTCAATAGGTCCCTTTATAGGGTCCTCCAAAAAAAAAGAAAGCATTTTGGTCTTAGTTAAAACCATTATTAAAAGAATGATTTATAATTGATATTTATTTCAAATAAGTAAAATTATATAATTTAAATAAAACTGTTCAAAAAAGTTCAGCCGCAACTGGAGTTTGTAATCTTATTCTTTTCTGACTATTATCCTCTAAGATTGTGATTAAAGCTGAAATATCTTGTTTAATTTCATAAATAATTTCTTTTACCTCGCCGCTCTTCCAAGATTTGAATCCATTTAAATTCGGCGCTGTTTCAAACAAGCCTTTTTGTAATCCAGAAAGCTGAACGGTAACACCTTTAAGGTTATCTTTAGATATATTTTTTATTTTTATTTTATATTTTTCTAAGTCAGAATCTATAGAAATTACTTTAAAGGTTTTTTGAAATTTAGATGATAACTCAAATATAGAAGGTGCTCCTGAGCCAGCTGTACCAAACAATTCCATTCCTTCTTTTTCCTCTAAAATTGAATGTGCAACAATCGTAATAGGTAGTTCAAATCTGATAATATCACGGCTCGTTTTATGATTACCTAATATTAATAAAGACCATTTAGTGTAATCTCCGTAGCGAAATCCCCAAAATTCTTTTTCTGTTGGCTCCCAAAGATAATTATGTGAAGGTTCAGCAATTTCAGGTATTTTTAATAGCATAAAACCTTTTTCAGTATTAGATGTTTTTGAATCGCCAGCAATCGCTGGAGGAAGCTCCTCCACTTTCCGACAATTTTGACCATAAGCCTCACAATAACAAACAAGGTTAGCTTTTTGTAAAAGTCTAGCTTCGACTTGTTTAAGATCTTGAGATGAATAATTGATCTTAATAGTTTCGCCAGGTCTAAAAACATCCTTAGTAAGACTGACATTTAAACCTGAAATTGAAAATGAAATCGGATTTTGCGTAATATTTTTCATTCGAGATTCTCTTTCTCGTATTTCTATATCATGATCTTTCTTTATTATTAAATCATCGTCAGGATTTATTGGATTCACCTGTCTTAGAATCATTTGGATAACGTAATATAAATTCCTAGTTTTAATTGTAGGGACAACATTATTCTTTATAAGTAAAGCCCTGTCTCTTATATATTCTCCAGCTTCAAAATTACCCTTAGAAAAAACTTCTGCTTTAGCGATTTGTAGCTCTTTAAGACATGGTGGTGAAGTGATTAGTCTAATACCCGACCATAAAATAGATGTATCTTCCTCAAAATTAAATTTAGTCCTAATATTCAATTTTTCCCCAATAAAAACTGATCCTTGGTTTAAATCGCTTAGCTCTAATTTCATGTTCTAATTTCATTAGTTATGAACTTACAATATTAATATAAAAAAGATTGGAGTTTTATTAATTTTTTTTATTAATTCCAAGAGTTAACAATTTAAGAAATAATTTATAATTACTATAAATATAAAAATAAATAAGTAAAATTATAATGAAAGAAAATCTGAGTGGTAAATTTAAAGCAATATTGCTTGATCTAGATGGCACATTATTAGACCTTAATATTGATCCTTTTATTAAGGCGTATTTAAAGGGATTAGCTAAATATGTAGCCCAAATCCTTCCACCAAATAAATTTATTCCTCTTCTTATGAAAGCTTCTAAAGTTATGGATGATAATAATGGGGAGATGACGAATGAGGAAGTTTTTGCGAATGTATTTTTCCCATTTATGGGTCATTCACGTGAAGAAATTGAGCCGTTATTTATGAAATTCTATGAGGATGAATTTCCAAAGCTAAGACGATACTCCCGCCAAAAACCTGAAGCTCGTTCTCTTCTAAAATTGCTTTTTGAAAGGGATTATGACGTCGTGGTAGCTACCACGCCCCTCCTTCCAATGACCGCAGTTGAACAACGGCTCGAGTGGGCAGGTGTAGGTGATTTTCCTTATAAATTAATAACTTCTTATGAAATTATGCGTGCTACTAAACCTAATTTACTCTATTTTCAACAAATTTTGGATATTATTGGGCATCAAGCAGAGGCATGCTTAATGGTAGGTGATGAAAATAAGGATATGGTTGCTGCAAATCTTGGCATTAGGACATTCCTTATACATAGTTCTCATACCAAATTAGATCCTTCCACACCTGAACCAAATTATAGCGGTACTCTGGCTGATTTAAAAGCCTTAATTTTAGAATCTTAAAAATAGGAATTAAAAGATTTTAATTAAAAATAGAGTTTTAATAAAAAATAAACAAAAAAATTTTAATCTGCATGAGCGCTTATTATTAGATCAGCGAAAAGTTTCATATCATTTAATAACATATTAAGTTTATCCTGTGAGCCAACATCAATCTCTCCAGATTTCATAACGAGTACAGATATAATATATTTAAGTATATGCAGTTCCACTTCTTTCCCTTCGTTATTACGGCCTTTAAAATCAGCAGAATCGCTCATAAATATGTTCTCACGAACAGTATTACATGCGTTTATAAAATCTCTTAAATCGCCTCTTAAAGTTAATCCACTACTAACTCCTGGAACATTATGTACAATCACATTTCCAGAAATATCTGCAATGATAATTTTTGCATTGATCTCTTCAAGTTGTTTTTCTGCCTTTTCAACATGAGATTTTAATTCAGCATAAGAGGACATCAATATATCTCGAAAAATCTTTGCCAATTTGTCTTGTTCATAAATGCTTGTAAGCATATGTTGAAAATCATAATCTTTAAATACATCTAGAAATGTTTCTTTAGCAGTTTTTACGTTTGTATCTAATAATTCCTTTTGGTATTCTTCTGTATCGTATTTATGAAGAAATAAAAATATTTTTGGTTTTTCGTTATTTTTTCGATAAATATCTAATAGCCCCACAAAATATTCTTTTGCTTGTTCATAGGAATTTGGATCATGCAAGTCAACGATAGGAATTAAAATATCAGTCCCTCTGAATACGTCTGGCTTATCCATATATTCTTTCCTATACTGATCTTGACCGCCAAAATCGAAAATTCCTACTTGTAGCCCTAAAAATGGATGTCTCCTTGTTTCGTAAAGAATTGTTGGACTTAAAGATTTAGTTTCTTCAGGACTTTTTTCGGCAAAAGCCACAGAATAAAGCGAAGTTTTACCACATCCACCTAAACCTACTAAACTAATTTTCATATTTTTTTACCATTAATAAATTCTTAATTTATTTTATATAATATTTAATTTAACTTTATTAATTAAAATAGATCTTAATTTTTAGGTGCGTATTTTAAAGTTTTTGAGAATATTTTTCCAAATCTCTCTGTATTAGCTTCGACTAACACGGATCCTTCTACTTTTTCTAAAGGATAGCTTATTTCTATAGATTCAAACGGAAATAACTCTCTTATCGTTGTAACCCATGGTCTACTTTCAAAGACTTCGTCTATATTAGCGATGCGTACGCGTATATTATCTAAAGTGAAGCCTGCTGTATTAGTTAATGTTAATTCTAATTTTTTATCATTTTCATTTAACTCTTTAGCAACTGATATAGCCCGTCTAGCACCAATTAGTGTTTTGGCTTCCTCATCCACTGGTTTGGTTTCAATTTTAGGTTCTTCCTCGGTTGGTGCGTCCCGAACAATAAAAACTTTTCTTTTTTGTACGGTATATTGACTAACTTTTTTAAGTTTTGCTAAAAACAATACTGCATTCAAATTTATCGCATTATAAGGTTCAATTGTTAAATATCCCTTTTTAGCAGCGTCTTCGATAATTTCAGCTCCAATACCAGATCGAGCGAAAACTGTATTTTTATTAGGACCTGACCCAACAGAACCAACGGATATGTCTGCGTTTTCAGCTGTTAAATCTGTACAAAAATTGCAACTTGAGGATTTATATTTATGTAATGATCTAATTGTATAAGATTTTACTGGCTCTCCTTTAAGTTCATAAAACAAATGAAATTTTCCTTTATGAATGTTCATTTTTACGACTTTAGATAAATCTATTCCATCTTTCTCAAACATGGGATATAAAGTCTCTGGAGAAAAACTATCCATGCAAAATAATCCAATAGTTATCACATTACTTCTAAGGAACCATCTCAGCATACCAGCCGGTGATTCCATCATTTTTTTCACTGCATCAATGTTACATGGGGTTCCAACAAAAGCGATTGACCTATAATCCGCTCTAATTGCTTCCATCAATGCATCAACTGTTTGACTATGACAATAAATGGAACCAGAAGACTTTATGGCTTCATCTTTTGAGGTAATGATTTGCGCTACGGGATGCCATAATTTATTAACGTCGCGCATAGTAACAATTGCTGCGTCTATGAGATGCTCATCAAATAAATAGCATAATAAAGAAGTAACTGTTCCGCCATCTTGACCACCGATTACCTCAGGAATGTCAGTATTAGCAACATACCCTGATTTAAATTCTCCCATAAGCTGGATGGGATCAGTTATCGTACGGGGGCATTGATTATAACAGATTCCGCAACCAGTACATTTACCTATGAGCTTGGGCTGAGAGATAAGATCATCCCATTCAAGCACAGGGCACACTGCCGCACACGTTCCACATTCCGTACAGATTCCAGCACGAATAATCTCTTTCATAAGCATGCCATACGAATCCTTCTTCCCTTCCAACTTCTTTTGGATGAAATCAAACGAAAATTTATATTTATCACTAGCTTCTTCTTGATTTGCATCTTGTTCTGTCATTTTATATGCATTAAAATCTATAATAGTTTTAATTAATTAATTGCTTATTGGTTAGTTTAATGGAGTAGAAAAAAAAAAGATTATTAAATTACTAAAAAAGAGAATTTATTTTTTAGATTGTAATTTATAAGGCAAAAACTCTAATCAGGTGCTATTTCTTCTTCACCAAGTCGTTTTTCAATTTTTTTAATAGCTTTTGTAGAAGATATTCTCACAATTCTGTGAAAATCGTTAATCTGTTTTAATAATGCATTAATGGCAGTTTTTCCACCAAAATCTTCTAATATTTTAATTAAACTCAATTTTACTTTATGATTTTCGTCTAAATTATTTTTTAAATGATCTATTAATCGTTCTGACCTCATAACGAAAAATCTTTCATATTCAGAACGCTTACTTTCTATACTTAGATTTATAAGGTAAATATTATAAATTGCGTCGGATGCGACTTTTTTAAGTAGCCAATAATTATTTTCATCCTCTATAATGGATATAAGCGGATCTATAGCATCTTTATTACCAATTTTTCCTAACGCAATAGCCGCATTTTTTCGCACATCTAAATTTCTCTTATTTAATAACTCAATTAGTGGATTTATGAACAAATCATAACCTATTTCTCCAAATAGATACGCAACACTTTCCAATAATATCTCGTTTTTAGTATTTATTATTGAATATAAGTAGTCAAAATCAGCATCTTTATTCATCAAATATATTTTCTTAATTGCATCAAGTATATACCATTTCATGTCTAAATCGATGTATTCAAAATGGAGGTCTTCGATGTTTAAAATATTCAATAACTTAGGAACTGTGGATAAATCTCCAATTTCACCTAAAGATTTGATTGAGGCTTTACTGACTTCATCGTAAATGTTATCTAAATTTTCTAATAACGCATCTCGACCAGCCTTAACTTGTAATTCTCCTATTAATTTAATCGCATTGGTTTTTATAATAAAATCCTCGTTATTTACAAAATCTATTAAATCATTATTTATCTCACGACCGATGGCTTTTAATATCATTAAAGCATTATTTAAAAAATCGTCTTTTAAAAAAGTAGTTATTACTTTCAATAATATTTTTTTATATTGAATTAAATCCGAGAGAATTTCAGGATATGTTATTTTATAAGATTTTGAATCTTTAGGAAATAGATTTACTGTTGATAACTGATGACCTATTAATTTTATTGCCTCAATCTTGTGTTTTTCAGAATAACTATCATTCATCAACGATTCTAATAAAGATTTTATTAATTTTTCTGGTTTCAGTTTTATTAATTGATGTACAACACATTCTTTAATTGATTGATATTTGCTATCCAATTCTTTAATAAAAAGATTGATCTCAGGCTCTAAAAATCGTACGTTTGCAATTGATTTTAATGCAGCGATTCTGACTTGGTTATCAATTGATTCTTGCTCTAAGATCCATTTTAAGGGTTTTAGGACTTTATTAAAGCCTAAAAAAGATAAAGAATTCGCTGCTTCACATTTTAAATCTATATTATCATCAGAGATCAGTATATTTTCTAAAACTTCAAAACAATTATCTTTTAATATAGTAGAATTATGACTAATTAACCCCAAATATTTAATTGCGCTTTTTCTTTGTTTCACATCCTTATCTTTTTCTATTATTTCAAATAACATATTAATTGAATTCTCAATTCCGAATTCATCACGTTTATGAAATATTTCTTGGGGATTTTTTAACATTATTGCAAATTATTAACTTTTGTATTAAACACATAAATTTCTATAATTATTATCATATAAAATCATTTTCATTATAAAGATTATCGAGTTGGATCATTTAACTTGGGAGGATTATCGATTAAGATCATTTGACCTGTAAAAATTATCGAGCACGATCATTTAATTTAAATATGTCAAAATACCTAAAAAATGTTTAGAAAAAGCCTATTATTAATGAAAATAAGTTTACCAATAATTCTTATAGTTAATTTTAAAATCAATGAGATTATGAATACGAAAATTGAATTAAATTTCATTAAACGCTATATAATGATACAAATGATTAATTATAAGATAAAGAGTTATTACTTATGATTAATTATTAGATATAAATATTTACTAAGTAAAGAATTATTTAATTTATAAAACAAAGGAATTAACAACTTTTTTGAGGTGGATGTGGAAAAAAAGATGGAAAAAAATCACACGCAACGGATTGAAACTAAAAATAACGATAAATTAAAAATAGGATACTATGCCTGCAATTGAGGAATAAATATTAGAGGAAAAGTTGATTGCGATCAATTAGTAAAATTTGCTGAGAGCCTTGATGATGTTGTTATAGCCAAAACCAATGCTTTTCTATGAACCGAAGCGGCGCAAAATGAAATCATTGAGGATATTAAAGAAAAAAATTTGAGTAGAATTGTTGCTTCGGCTTGAACACCACGTACGCACGAGCCTATATATAGAGAATCAATAGCAAAAACTGATTTAAGTCCTTATTATTTCCAAATGGTTAATGTAAGGGAACATTGTAGTTGGGTTACAGAAAGCAATGAAGAAGCTTTAGAAAAAGCAAAAATCTTGGTTAAAAGTGGTATTGAAAGAGCTAAACGCTTAGAAGTTATTCCTATAAGAACGGTTCCAATAACAAAAGCGACTTTGGTAGTTGGAGGAGGAATAGCTGGCATGAATGCTGCTCTTGACCTTGCAAATCAAGGAATTAAAGTTTACTTAGTAGAGCAAAAAACGACGGTTGGAGGAAGAATGGCTCAATTAGATAGAACCTTCCCTACCGACGATTGTGCTATTTGAATTTGCGGTCCAAAAATGCTAGAGGTAAGTCGAAACGAAAACATAGAAATCTTGAGCTATAGCGAAGTAAGGAAAGTTGAAGGCTATGTAGGGAATTATAATGTAATAGTTGAAAAGAAACCTCGATATATTACAGATGATTGTAATGGTTGCGGAGCATGTGCGGAAGTTTGTCCAATATATACCGCAAATTATTTCGATGAATATTTAGGGGCACGAAAGGCAATTGATATATCATTTGGCCAAGCAGTACCATTTTTGTATGATATCGACCGAAGTGCTTGTTTAGAGTGTTTTTCATGTGTTGATGCATGCGAGTTAGATGCTATTGATTTCAGTCAAGAGCCAAAAGAAGTTAATTTTGAGGTTGGAACAATTATAATAGCAACTGGTTGGGATATATATGAACCTTTTGGCGAATATGGATACGGTGAATATGAGAATGTAGTTACACAAGCCCAATTAGAAAGAATGCTTGCTCCGAATGGACCATTAGGTGGACACGTAAGGAGAATCTCAGATAATAAGAAACTAAAAGAAATTTTATTTATTCAGTGTGTTGGAAGCCGAGACACTGAAAGATCGTATTGTAGTGGCGTCTGCTGTATGTTGGCTCTTAAAAATGCGAAATTACTTAAAGAGGAATATCCGGACGCAAATATAACAATTTGTTATATAGACATTAGAACAAATGAAAAAGGATTTGAAGAGTATTATCAGCGTGCTAAGGATTCTGATATTCGATTGATTCGTGGAAAGGTAGGTGAAATTTTTGAGGATCCTGAAACTAAAAATATTAATATTCGAGTTTATTCCTCTTTAACTGATGAAATCATTAAAATCAACGCTGATTTAATAGTCTTATCTACCGCAGCGCTACCTTCGAAAGGAACTGAACAAATTACTAAAATATTGAATTTAGATGTTGATAGAAATGGCTTTCTCACGGAATCTCACTTTGGTTTAATGCCACAGGAAACAAAATCAAAAGGTATTTTTATAGCAGGCTTCGCTCAAGGACCAAAAAATATTTCATATTCTGTTTCTCAAGCCAGAGCGGCAGCTAGTAAAGTAGCTGAATTAACTGCTCCTGGAGAAACAGATCTTGAACTTATAGTCGCTGAAGTTGACAAGGATTTTTGCATATCATGCAGAAGATGCGAGAAAGAATGCCCTAAAGAAGCAATAAAAATTGTTGATGAAGAGGGAGCTGTAGTAGATGAGATTAACTGCGATGGATGCGGGATATGCGCAAGTTGCTGTCCTACAGAAGCAATAGACATTCGATATTTTCGCGATGACCAATTATATGCTGAAATCTCAGGTATTTTGGAAGGAGGTTAAATAAATGAATTATAAATATAAAATCGTTATGTTTGCATGCTTAAAATGAGGTTATGGTGCTGCTGATTTAGCTGGCGTTTCTCGTATGAAATACACACCTTCAGTAAAAATTATCAAACTAAGGTGTACTGGTAGAATTGATACAAAACACATCTTATACACCATAAAATCTGGAGCTGATGGTGTAATGGTTGTTGGATGACGCCCAAATGAGTGTCAATTTAAAAATGGTAATTTTACAGCTCAAAAGCATGTGGATTTCGCAAATAGAATATTAGAATCACGAGGTTTTGGCAGTCAAAGGGTTAATATGTATTGGTTAAGTAGCGCTGAATCTGAGAAATTAGTTAAAAGCGTTGAAGATGCTTATGAGAAAATTCGAAGAGCTGGTCCTAATCCAATTAATACTATAGATATTAAAACTAAGAGAAAAGTTAAAGAAAGCTTAACTACTCCCGTTGAATGAGTCTTGTAAGTAAATCTTAGTTGCAAGATGACGAGCCGTGCGATGGAGGGGGTTTTTAAAACGAATAAAATAAAAATTTAATATTGTAAAAATAGAATGAAATATGGTTCAAATTTCAAAGGATTATAATTTTGATGGTATAACTCCAAAAGATCTGTTAGAGGCTACCTCATTAGCCACAGAAAATTTCCAAGTCAGAGCACTATTAGAAGCTAAAGATGATATTATCAGACATGAAAAATTTAACGAAAAAGAGTATTATGACATTTTGGATGCATTGATCGATGCTGAAACAGAACGTAAAATGATATTGGAAGAATTAATAGGTCAAGAACCACTATTTTTAAGAGAAATTATTAAAATCATCAAAAAATTTCCGCCTGAAAACGTCATTAGAGATATAATTTACTTAAAAGAACAAGGTTATGTTGAAGAACTCGTTGAGGTTAAAATTAAAAAAGTAATTAAAAAGATTAAAGGCGAGGAAAAAGAAGTCGAAGAAAAGGAATATTTCTATAGATATCAAGTAAAAGACCGAAGTAATGATTTCAAAGAGATGTTTTTTGAACCTGTTTCGCTTGTTTTTGATAATGGTGTTTGCTGTAATTGTGGATGGTGTTCTTCAATATGTCCTTTAGATGCTATTACAGTTACAGCAGATTCTTTAGAAATTGATGATAATGTATGCATTAAATGCGGGTTATGCTTTTCTGTTTGCCCTCGATCTTTTTCGATTGAACAAGCCTATAAGGCAATTAAAAATTTAGATAAATCTCTTAAATTTTCTGAGAAAATTTTGCATTATAAAAATACATATTCCGGCACTACAACTAACGATGAAATTAAAAAAGTTCGACAAGACGGAGGAATAGTTACATCCCTACTAGAATATTTATTAAAGAATAAATTAGTTGATGCAATTATAGCAGTACAGCATTCCAAGGATTTGTGGAAACCGGAACCTGTAATTGTAGAGGATGTAAAAGATTTATACACCACGAGTGGAACTAAATATGCTAATTCCCCCTCATTAGCGATTGTTAATAAGGCAAAAAAATATGATTGTATAGCAATTGTTGGTGTTCCATGTATGATTAAGGCTATTGAGAAAGGTTCATTATTTCCAAGTGGTCTACCTTTTTTTAATAACATCAAATATAAAATTGGGCTTTTTTGTATGGAATCTTTTTCTTATGATAATATTATTAATTTGGTTAAAGACAAATTTAACAAAGACATTAATGATTTAGTTAAAATGAATATTGATAAGGGTAAATTTATAATAAATTTGAAAAGTGGTGAAGAATTGAATATCCCTTTATCTGAAATTCAATCTTACGCCCGCGATCCTTGTCATTATTGTGAAGATTTAACCTCTGATTATGCTGACATATCGATTGGTTCAATTGGTTCACAAGCTGGTTGGTCGTCCGTGATTACAAGAACAAAAGAAGGGGAAGAGATTTATAAAGGGGCAATTAAAGATGGTTTAATTGAATCTAAAAGCTTAAAAGAAGTTAAACCGGGCCAATTTTTAGTAGAAAAAATTGGTGGAATTAAAAGAAATAGATGTAAACCATTTGAATTAAAAAAGAACTTAAACTAAGCTGAATTACTATTATGACTCCAAAAACATTCCAAGATTTAATTGATGAAGTTCATAATAAAGGAATTTGTCAGGAATGTGGTGGGTGCGTAAGTTTCTGTAGTTCAGCCGAATATGATGTAATTAATTTTGTGGAGGGATATTCGTATCCTATATACATTCAAAAAGATAAATGTCTTGAGTGCGGAATTTGTTATTGTATTTGTCCACAAACTCATATTTTAGATGAAGACTTAAATCAATCCTATAAGTTTTCAGATTATCCTTCTATGCCTCTTGGCTTTTTTGAGGATATTTGTTCTTGTCAAGCTACAGATAAAGAATTTTTAAAATATGGTACAGACGGAGGCGTAGTAAATTCAATTATAAATTATTTATTAGAAAAAAAAATTGTTGACGGAGCAATAGTGTCTAAAGTTGAGGCCCCATTTAGCAGAGAAGCTATGTTTGCTGATAAAAAAAATGATTTACTTAAGGCCTCAGGTACTAAATTGGAGATATCTTCACATTTAGACCAAATTCAGAAGTTTTGTACTTATACTCAATCAATTCCGAAATTAAATCATTATAAATTCAAAAAACTAGTTGTTGTAGGTACTCCATGTCAACTTTATACAATCAGATGTATGCAAAATTTGGGAGTCACACCTTCACAAAACATTGAAATTTGTCTTGGATTGTTTTGTTATGAGAATTTTCGATTTGATAAAATTCAAGCTAAGAAGTTTGAAAAAGATTTTGCAATCGAATTCGAAAATATCGAAAAAATAAATATTAGAGAAGATTTAATATTGAAGTTAAGAGATGATGGTTCTGGAGAACGAATAGTTCACATTCCATTTAATCACTTAACTGATTATATACGTCCTGCTTGTAACGCTTGTAATGACTTTACCAATATATATGCAGATATATCCTTTGGAGGTCTTGGATCACAAGAGAAATATACTACTGTAATCCCGCGAACCGAAAAAGGAAATGAAATTCTAAATAAAGCTAAAAGTGATAGAATAATTCGTTGCTTGGATCTAAATGAGACAAGTAAAAATAACATAGAAAAACTCATATCTCAATATTCTCAAATGAAAATAGATCGAAAAAAAAATTTTATGAATGAATTAAAGTAGAGAAGTGAAAATTACGACAGAAATTGAAAAAAAGTTTAAATCGGAAGAAAAAATGGCTACTGATATTGAATTTTATTTAAATAAGATTTATGAACCTACTTTAAGAAATTTGTTAAAAAGATGTTATCAGTGTGGTAGATGTAGTGGTGTATGCCAATTATCTAAAGTCCAAAAGTTTACACCTAGTAGAATTATTCAAATGATATTAGAAGGTTTTGAAGATAAAATTATAGAAAGTGGAGTATTATGGGATTGTTTGACTTGTAACACGTGCCTTCAATATTGTCCAGAAAATATAAATTTTGCGGATATTGTGCGAAATGCGAAATATAGGATGAGAAAATTAGCCAATCAAAATCCTGAAGAATATATTGCTCATAAAGGAATTTATACTACAATATCCGAGATAATGAGCCAATCCAATATCAGCCCAGAAAGGAACTTAGATTGGATACCAAAAGAATGTAAAATTTCGAACAAAGGAAATATTTTATATTATGTAGGATGTCTACCCTTTTTTAACTATGAATTTGAGGATCTAGATAATATTGCATCTAGTACATTAAAAATAATATGTCAAGTTGAAAAAGAACCAATAGTAGTTTTTAAAGAAGAGAATTGTTGCGGACATGATCTATATTGGGGGCAAGGAAAACTTAAGACGTTCATAAAGTTAGCAGAAAAAAATATAAATATGTTTAAAAACGCTGGAATCTCTAAAATAATAACTGCTTGTGCTGAGTGTTATCGAACATTTAAAGTGGATTATCCCAATATATTTGAGGATTTTAATGAAAAATTCGAGGTTCAGCATATTATAGAATATGTACACGAAAAATGGAAGCAAAATAAAATCAATTTTATAACTCCAAACGAAAGTAATGAAAGAATTACCTTCACTTACCATGATCCTTGCAGACTGAGCAGATTTTTACCCAAGGATAATAAAATCATGGAAAAAGTTAGAGAAATTTTTGAGGAATTTAGAGAATTAGGTTATGATTTTAATGAAATGGAACATAATAAAGAAAATTCATTATGTTGCGGCGTTAGTTCTTGGATGAATTGTAATGAAAAATCAAAAGCGTTGCGATATAAGCGCATGTTAGAAGCCAAAGCTGCGGGTACAACTATGGTAACTTCTTGTCCAAAATGTAATATACATTTGAGTTGTATTCAAAACGATTTTGAAAATCTCTCTTCAATAAAGATTTTAGATTTCTCTGAATTTTTAGTTGATCATGTAGAATTAATATCATCAGATAAAATTGAGGAGGTTAAGAAATAATGGAAGGCTCTGTACTAGTTATTGGAGGGGGTATTGCTGGAATACAAGCATCTCTTGATTTAACTGAACTAGGATTCAAAGTTTATTTAGTAGAAAGAAACCCTTCAATTGGAGGTAGAATGGCACAGTTAGATAAAACTTTTCCAACAAACGACTGTTCACTTTGTATTCTTGCTCCTAAAATGGTGGAAGTTTTTAGAAATCCGAACATTGAACTCTTAACTTATCACGAAGTTAAAAAAGTATCTGGAGAACTTGGAGATTTTTCTGTTACAATTCTTAAGAAACCACGATACATTGATGAAATAAAATGTAAAGGTTGTGGCGACTGCGCTACTAAATGCCCCAAAATAGAAGTTCCAAATCTTTTTGATATGAATTTAGGTAAAAGAAAGTCTGTGTATATTCCATTTCCTCAGGCAGTACCTCCCATTTATTTAATCGACCCTAAGCTATGTTTAAAATTAACCAAAGGGGTATGTGGTGTATGCGAAAAAGTTTGTCAAGCTGAAGCTATTGATTACGAACAAAAACCTCAAGAATTTAAATTAAAAGTAGGAGCGATTGTTGTTGCAACTGGTTTTGATATGCCAGCAGAGAAATTATCTTCAAGATGGGGATATCATTATAAAAATGTTGTTAGTGCTCTCGAATATGAGAGAATTTTGTGCGCATCTGGACCGTTTGAAGGTCATGTATTAAGACCTAGCGATGAAAAGGAACCTGAAATAATTGCATTTATTCAATGTGCCGGTTCAAGAGATTTACATGAGCAAATACCTTATTGCTCAAGCGTATGTTGTATGTATACGGCTAAAGAATCAATTATCACGAAAGAACATTCTGAAAAATCAAAATGCTTTGTATTTCGACATGATATTCGAGCATTCGGGAAAAATTTCTATGAATTTACTCAAAGAGCTCAAGAAGAATACGGAGTAAAATATTTTCAGACTAAAATTAGTAAAATTGAAGAAGATCCTGAAACTAATGATTTAATTATCCACTATGAAGATTTAAAAAATGAGGGTTTTAATGATTTCAGAGCTAATCTAGTAATTTTGGCCTCACCATTAGTTCCTTCTGATGGGACTAAGGAATTATCCAAGATTTTAAGTATAGAACAAGATGAATATAATTTTTTCAAAGAGAATTCTTATTTTAACAAATCTTCATCCTCGAGAGAGGGAGTGTTCTTATGTGGATTCTGTCAAGGTCCGATGGATATACCTGAGACTGTAGCAGATGCAAGTGGAGTGGCAGGCCAAGTAGCTGCTTTATTAAGTGCGGCAAAATTTAGTCAAATAAAAGAAAAAGCATTAGAAGTGCCAGAAAAAGAAGTTAAAACTACAGATGAGCCAAGAATTGGTGTTTTAATTTGTCACTGTGGGATCAATATTGGAAAGTATGTCGAAGTTCCCAATATAGCTGAATATATAAGAACATTACCTAATGTTGTACATTGTGAAGATAATTTATATTCATGTAGTTCAGATTCTCAAGCAAGAATTAAAGAATTAATCAAAGAGCATAATTTAAATAGATTTATTGTAGCTTCTTGTACACCAAGGACCCATGAGGCACTATTCCAAGAAACATGCGAAGAAGCAGGATTAAATAAGTATCTCTTTGAGATGGTCAATATTCGTGATCAATGTTCATGGGTTCATATGACCGAGTATGAGGCAGCTACTCAGAAAGCTAAAGATTTAATTAGAATGGCTGTGGCAAAATCAAGATTATTAAAGCCTCTTAAAGAAGAATTATTACAAATCACTCCTACTGCGTTAATTATTGGTGGTGGAATATCAGGAATGAGTGCGGCTTTAAATATCGCTAATCAAGGATTTAAAACATTCATTGTTGAGAAGGAGAAATTTTTAGGTGGAAACTTAAATTACCTAAATGTCTTATATCCTGTTGAAGAAAGTGCTTCAGATTTCCTTAATGAAACTATTACATGGGTAAAGGAAAATAAAAATATACAGATTTTCTTGGAATCCAAAATAAAAGATATAAAAGGATATGTTGGCAATTATATCGCCTCTGTTATTGATTCAAAAAATGAAACTCATGAACTAAGTATAGGAACAATTATCGTTGCTACAGGAGGGCAAGAATACAAACCTAAGGATATTTTTCAATATGGTAATGGAAATAGGAACGTTATAACTCAATTAGAATTGGAAAAGATATTAAAAGAAAAAGGCAAATCTTGGCTTGATGGAATAAAACGTATTACTACAATTTTATGTGTTAATGCTAGACAAAATGAAGGAATAACATATTGTTCTAATATTTGTTGTGGAAATTCTATAAAAAACTTAGGCCTTCTAAAAAAGTTAAAACCTGAACTTGAGTTAGTTGTTCTTTACAGAGATCTTCAAATGGCAAAGAAAAAGTACGAACAATACTATCGTGAACATAGAAAAAATGCCATATTTTTAAGGTATGATTTGGACAAAATGCCAACCATAAAGCAAAAAAGTAAAAATCCCGAAAAATATAGAATAAAAGTATTTGATACAAATTTACAAGATTATATTGAATTTGATACTGATTTTATCATTTTATCAACTCCAATGATTCCTTCTGATAATTTAGGAGAATTAGCAAAAATGCTTAAAGTTCCTCTAGATAAAAATGGGTTTTTCTTAGAAGCCCATGTCAAATTAAGACCTTTGGATTTTGCGACTGATGGTATTTTCCTATGTGGTTGTGCTCAATGGCCAAAAAACGTGCAAGATTCGATTTCCCAAGCAAATGGCGCAGCAGGAAGAGCTAGTCGGTTTTTAAGTGCTAAAGAGATTACAACTTCAGGAATAGTCGCAGAAGTAAATCCAATAGAGTGTATTGGATGCGGAAAATGTGAATCTGTATGTCCATACAACGCCATTGAACTTTTAGAATCTGTACAAGATTTTGAAGAAGTAAGTTTAATAGTAAAAAAATCCTTTGTTAATTCTGCATTATGTAAAGGTTGCGGAACTTGCGCTGCTACTTGCCCTAATGGGGCAATATCTATTATGCATTATGATTTTGACCAAATATCTGCTATGATTGAATCATATTTACTTAAATAAAAATAAATTTAAAATAGGAATTTAATATGCCAAAAGCGAAAACGAAAAAATTAAAAAAAGAATTTAATCCAGAAATTTTAGTTTTTTGTTGTAATTGGTGTTCTTATGCTGGAGCCGATTTAGCGGGGGTATCTCGATTTCAATATCCTCCAAATATGAGAATTGTTCGTGTAATGTGTTCTGGGAGAGTCGATCCTTCATTTGTTTTGAAAGCGTTAAAAGATGGAGCAGATGGCGTTCTCATTAGTGGATGCCATATAGGTGATTGCCACTATATATCTGGAAATGAATATGCTAAAGAAAGATTTGAACGATTACATAAAATTATTATTAAACAATTAGGAATTAATGAAAAGCGCGTCAGACTTGAATGGGTCAGTGCTTCTGAAGGCAGACGATTTGCTGATCTAATTACAGAATTCACAAATGATATAAAAGAATTAGGTCCTTTAAGAGCCGTTTAGATCATATCCATAAATTTCGCTTTTTTTATAATTATATTTATTGATGTAATAAACGGATCATTGAAAAAGTTTTTTTATCTGATTCCGATAATATTAGGATATTTTTTGATCGATGTCAATCACATTTATTCGGAATAATATTGATTCCGCTAGGGATGTCAGAAATGGATAAAGATAAGAATTAATTATATTTAATTCCGATCATAAACGATGAATAAATGACGAATATGCAACAATTGCACTTAAATTTATGTGTGATATTGATCAAAATATTTATATGTTAAAGTGTATTTATTTATTGATCAACAAAAAAACTATTTCCAATTTGATTGTATTGATTTTTGCCATATTCTACATATTTGTCTAATTCATTTTAAGAAGGAGAAGTATAATGGAAGGATCTGTATTGGTAATTGGAGGAGGTATAGCCGGGATACAAGCATCCTTGGATCTGACGGATTTAGGATTTAAAGTTTACCTAGTAGAGAGAAATCCATCAATAGGAGGTCGTATGGCTCAATTTGATAGATTATTCCCTGCTAACGACTGTAGTTTATGTGTTCTTGCTCCAAAAATGGTATCTATATATAAGAATCCAAATATTAAGTTATTTACTCTAACAGAAGTTAAAAAAGTGAAAGGAGAACCAGGGAATTTTATAGTCACTGTGATCAAAGAGCCACGATATATTGATGAGACAAAATGCAGAGGATGTGGTGATTGTGCTGCCAAATGCCCGAAGGTGGAAGCTCCAAATATTTTTGATATGAATTTAGGTAAAAGAAAATCTGTGTATCTTTCATTTCCACAAGCAACTCCTCCTGTATATTTAATTGATCCTGAGCTGTGTTTATATCTAAACAGAGATATATGTGGAGTATGTCAAAAAGTCTGCAAAGCTGAAGCTATAGATTACGAACAAATACCTCAAGAAATAGAATTAAACGTTGGAGCTATTGTAGTTGCTACGGGATTTGAGATGCTTGGCGAGGAATTGCCACCAAAATGGGGTTATAAATATGAAAATGTTGTTAATGGATTAGAATATGAAAGAATCCTATGTCCCACTGGTCCCTTTGGAGGTCAAATTTTACGACCAAGTGATATACAAATACCTGAAAAGATAGCTTTCATTCAATGTGCTGGTTCTGGATATTTAGAAAAAAGTGTACCGTATTGTTCACGAGTTTGTTGTATGTATACAGCAAAAAATGCAATTCTTACAAAAGAAAGGTATGAAGATATTCAAATTTCTATATTTAGACATAATATTAGAGTCTTTGGAAAGAACTTTTATGAATACACAAAATCAGCTCAAGAGGATTACAATATAAAATATCAAAATGCAACAATCAAATGCATTAACGAAGATCCAGATACAAAAGATATAATTATTAAATATGAAGATTTAAAAACAGGAGAAATAAATAAGGATTTTCGGGCTAATTTAGTAATATTGGCTGCTCCATTAGTTCCAGCAAAAAGTTCTGAAGAATTAGCAAAAATTTTAGGTATTAAATTAGATTTTAATAAATTTTTTAAAGAAGCATCTTATTTTAATAAATCCTTATCCACAAGAAAAGGAATATACTTATGTGGATTTTGCCAAGGACCAATGAATATATCGGAGACTGTGGCGAATGCAAGCGCAGTAGCATCTCAAGTTGCTATTTTATTGAGTTCTGCTAAATATACTCAAGTTAAAGAGAGAAAAATTGATCTCCTACCAAAGGAAGAAATTATAAAAATTACTCCTCGGGCACTAATCATTGGTGGTGGAGTTTCTGGGATAACAGCAGCACTAAATATTAGTAATCAAGGCTTCGAAACGATAATTGTGGAAAAAGAAGAAGAACTAGGTGGAAATTTAAAAGATATTAACATTCTATATCCAATACGCAAAAAGGCTGAAGCCTTTCTAAATAACCTTCTTAAAAAAATTGAAACGAATGAACGCATTCATGTATATTTTAACTCAAAAATTAAAAATGTAGCAGGCTCAATTGGTAATTATGATATATCTATAGTAGATTCAAATGAAGATATTCAAAATTTCAAAGTTGGAACAATTATAATCGCAACTGGAAGTCAAGAATTTAAACCACGTGGAATATTTCAATATAATCCAAATAATAAAAGTATTTTAACTCAATTAGAATTAGAGCAGCGCCTTAAAAATAATGATACATCATGGCTTGACAATTTAAAACATGTCACAATAATTATGTGTGTTTATGCGAGATACAAGTTCGGGTTATCTTATTGTTCCAATGTATGTTGCAGTAATACTATTAAAAATATTGATATTCTAAAAGAATTAAAGCCAGAACTTGAAATCGTAGTCCTTTTTAGAGATCTTCACATGGCTAAAAAGGAGTACGAAGAAATGTGCAGAGAAAGAAAAAAAATTGCTAAATATTTAAGATACAATGTAGAAAATATTCCGGAAATTACTAAAATTAAAAAGGATCCTGAAAAATACGCTATAGTATTACAGGATGATTTAAACTCAAATAAATATATAAATTTTGAAACAGATCTTATAATTTTATCAACCCCAATGATTCCAGCTGAGGATTTACAGGAATTGGCAAATATATTAAATGTTCCATTAGATGAAAATGGATTTTTTATAGAAGCTCACACAAAATTACGGCCATTAGATTTTGCGGCACATGGAATTTTCATATGTGGTTGTGCTCAATGGCCAAAAAATGTTCAAGATTCAATAGCAGAAGCTAATGGTGCAGCAGGAAGAGCAAGTAGATTCTTAAGTATCAAAGAGATATCAACAACAAAATTAGAATTTCTTTCATTTATGCTTTCTATCGAGTGCTTCTTTAAAGATATGATCATTAATATTGAAAAGTGTAATGGTTGCGGAAGATGCGTAGAAGTTTGTTCTTTTAATGCAATCAATCTTGTTGATACGGAGAAAGAATTTGAAGATATAAATCTACCTATTAAAAAGGCATTTATAAATCCTGCAATATGTAAGGGCTGTGGGAGGTGTGCGGCAACGTGTAGGTTAAAAGCAATTGACGCAAGACATTACGACTTTAAACAAATTTCTTCAATAATCGAACCATATTTTTTAGAAAAAGTAAAGGGAGAAGAACCTGTAGAAGAACTTATAATTAATTAGAAAAAGATAATTTTTTTCTGTTTTTTTGTTTCAAATGAATGATGTAATAAATTATTAAACAAGAACTTCGAAAATAAAAATAAGAAATTCGAAACAAGATATATTTAAGTTTTTAAAATTTTCATAGCTTTATCAATTGTTAAATTTTTTAATTTATACGCT
>JBHLQY010000016.1:0-36881 GCA_048883105.1 Candidatus Thorarchaeota archaeon
AATTAATAGAATCACCAGAGAATTGAGTGAAAATACTCAAAAAAATAATTTAGATCTCACATTGGATGATAAAAACAATTTATCCCAATCCGAAAAAATTAAAGCTCTACAAAAACAAGCTAAAGATCTACAATATCAAATAAATCAAACCAAATCGAAACTAACCAAATCGCAATTAAAATTTAATGAAATAAATCCTAAATATAAGATCTTAGAGAATGATTATAATTTACTTCTTAAAGTAATAAAAAATGACAATGAACGCTTAAAAAACGTACGAAAAGAATTAGAAGAAGAAGTTTCTTATAATCGGGAGGTGTTTATGGAAAAAATTGATTTTAAAGAGTTAGAATTTTTAAAACTTCCACAGGAAATTGAAAGCGAAATTCAAAAAATCGACAACGATTTAAATATGATTTCGAAGGCTAATAGTTTTTTAGAGAATAATAATCCTAAAAAATTAATAAAAATTAAAAATAAATTAATAGAAATCGATAAAAAATTAAAAAATAATGAAAAAGACGTTTTAATTTCCTTTAACAACGATGAGATAAAGGATTCCATAGAAAATTTTAGAAGAATTGAAGTTATATCAAATAATCTTGAAAATTTATTGAATAAATTTTTAATTGAAATAAATTTAAACACAAATCTTCAAATAAAAATCAGTAAAGACTATAAAAATTTCTCCGTTAATTTAGAATTTATTCGATCCAATAAAGAAATTTTAAGTTTTGATAAGTTAACTACTCCTGAAAAGATATTTTTTGTAATCACTTTTTATATCTCAATTCAAATTAATTTAGGTTTTAAAAATATAATTTTTTCAAATTTATTTATACCTAAGATTTACAATAAAAGAGGTTCTGTTTATAGGACAATTCGAAGAATATTGCCTGTTTTCGAAAAAGAAAATAATCTGAAGAAATTTAATTTAATTTTGATAATATCTAATTTAGAAATGAAGAAACCAATTGAAAATGTAAAAGTCGTAAAAATTGAATCTAGTTGAATAAATTATGGAAAAAGAAAATTTCAATCAGATCATCAGAAAAATAACTAAACTTATATTAACAAATCAGCAAAAAATGGTTAGGGAAGAGGACCTCAAGAATTTATGTGAGGGTTCTAATTTTGAACAAATCATTAACGATGTGTACCTTAATTTAAAAAATGTAGGCTTTGAACTTATAACGACTAAATTTTTAGACCAAAAATACTACGTTTTAACCTCTGAAGGAAAGGACGATAATATTACTCCAAGTCAATATGGAACGCTTGCTTTAATCTTGGCTCTTAGCAAAGAAGTTGACGAAAATATCAAACTTCACGATTTAAAAGATATCTTCTCTGAAGTTTGGACGTCTGACGTTGAGTTTTTAATTGAAAATGATTATTTAAGAAAAATTAGTGTAGATGATTTTGAAATTGTAAAAATTACTCCATTAGGGAAAGCAACACTTAAGAATATTATCCATGATATACAATTAAAAAATTTAATTGAAGTTTTCAAGGATTTAGAATTTTAAATAAAAATTAAAAAAATCATTCGAGGTCCATTTTAAATTGGTCAAATATTTTCTTTACCCTATCAGCAGACGGTCCAGAGCCCCTAACTCCATTTTCGTCAACTATAATTTTTCCGTTTAAAATAGAAATAACATTTTGTTCTGGAATATAGTTTACGTGGCCTTTAGAAAAGATTTTTGAAATCCTTTCAGCCAACGCTTCCATTGGAAAAGGTTCTTCTTCTACACTTACATAGTTATAAAAAGAGCTTTTTAAAAGTATTTTTGGAAATTCCTTGTTCTTATCGTTTTTAACATTTATTAGGATAAGGTTTGAATCCTCTGAAACTCCTTTTAATTGACCAACAAAGAATTTTTCATCCTCACAATATACTTTTACTATTTTATCTATTAGAGATTGTAATTCAGTATTATATTGTCTTATCGACATATTATATCTGTATTTTATTTGTTGATTATAATAATATTATTTTCTTTTCTTTTTATTCTTAATTTATTATTAGTCCGTAAAATTTAAATTTCCAGAGCTTTAATAAGCTCTTGAATATTTTCACCAGTTTTAGCACTAGTTGTAAATATTTTGAGGTTCGGATTTATTTCTTTCGCGTCAAATATCATTTTATCTATATTTATCTCCACCACATCTAAAAGATCGATTTTGTTAATAATGGCAATATCAGACATTTTAAAAAGCATAGGATGTTTCTCAATTACATGCTCACCTTCGGTAATTGAAACCACAACTATTCTTCTTTCAGCACCTAAAATAAAATCAGAAGGGCATATTAAATTACCGACATTCTCGATAAAAAGAAGACCATTACTATATTCACTTAGATCAATATTTTTAAAAACTTGAGAGATGTGATAAGAATTTAGAGCGCATTCTCGACCTGTATTAATTTGAATTGTCTTTACTCCATGTTGCTCAATCCTATCTGCGTCTATTCTTGTCGCAACATCTCCATTTAAAACTAAAATTTTATAATCCTTTGACAATTTTTCAGATAATATTTCTAAAATGGCCGTTTTTCCTGCTCCAATTGCCCCTACGATATCAAAAGATTTAATCTTATATTTTTTTAAAAATCGATTATTTTCTGTGGCCAATCTCTCGTTATTTTCTATTAAATCTTCATTTAACTCTATAATTTTAGAGCCTTCTTCTTTTTCAGGCATCATTTCAACGAGATTTAAATTTAAAATAAAAAACAAGGTACGATGCTAAAATACCACCTAAATCAGGAAAGTAAATCGCAAAATATGCGGGTCCTAAAAATAAACTATAAAGCAATCCTGGAATTACTCTAAAGAGAATTAAAACAACTAACAATGTTCTTCCTTTCATTTTTACTGGAATAAAAAAACAAAACATCATCATTTCACTGTCTGGATTGAAGTAGACGATAAAAGAAATTAATCCCATTATCGCTCCAGTAGCTAAACCTATAGGAATAATAACTAAATTAATTGGATAATAGTATGATAATGCAATCCTAATTAAAAGATAAAATATGGCTGTGAAAAAAGCACAGAATAAAAATAGTTTAAATAGAAATTTTGTTCCAAATCTCATCTCAACATTCTTTGAAATATTATAAAGAAAAAAGATCAATATTAGTAAGAAAAATAATCCGAAGAAATCCGTTGAATAACTGACAAATATAGATGTAATTATTATCCATAAATATAATTGTACAAGTCCAGATAGACTAAAAGCTATGTAGTATGGAATGCCAACAATCGCAAAAATTGTTGCGGTAATAGAAAAAATCACAATCATAATGATTAAAAAATTCGTACCTTTGCTTTGTCCCGTTCCAGTTAGACCCATCTCAAAAGATCTCATTGCTTGTTTTCTCTGTCGTTCTTGACGCTTTAAATATTTTTTCTTTTCTTTTTCCCATCTACTATCGTAATCTCGAGAAACTGATTTTAATTTAATCGTATCTTGATAAAGTGGACGGGACTCTCTTGTAGTATCAGGTATGAGTGGTGCGTGTTTTAGTTCAAAAGTGCAATTGTGGTTTTCAGGCAAACGATGTCTCTTACAAAATGTTCCTCCACAATATTTGCATTTAAAAGGCAAATAGCCAATCTCCTCACCGCAATGTTGGCAAAATGGCACAATTTTTCAACCAAAAAGCTTTTAAATCTTTCTTTTCATTAGAATAATATTTTAAACCTAAAATTCTTCTTTTTTTTTTGATCTTAATTCTAATTTATTTCTTAATATAACTTTTAAACTTATATTATTAAAAAACAAAGTGTTTTTTTACTGAAATTACTGGGAGTATCCCTCTAAATACTGTAAATAAAGCGTCTGATCGGAAATAAGTATGAAAGTTGTGATCGTCAGTAAAGCTAGCAAACTAAACAATAAGAGATATAAGCCTTTATTCCATTTCCATATGTTTTGTCCATCTAATATACCTATTGGAAGCATGTTAAACAATCCTAACGAGAAATTTAAAAAGCCCGCATAACCTATAAATAAATTTAATGGATATATCTCAATGAAAAAAGATATTACTAATAGAATCGTTCCGTATACTAAATTTATTATAGGACCTGCTGCTTTGCATAAACCTGTTTTTCTATCGATTTTATCTAATCCTAACACAACCACTGCACCTGGTAATGCAAACGTAGGAAGTGGTTGTAAACCCATTGCAAAAGTTGCAATTGTAAGACTTAAACTTAAAATAGTCAGCATCATTCCAAATGTAAGGAGTCTAAATTTAGTTTGTAGTTCAAAATGCTTTGCGACTTGGCGATGCCCAAACTCATGGAATAGAAAAGCTGTTGTATAAAATCCAGCTAGCATTGGTATAGACCACCAATATCCTCTTTCAATTAAATCTAGACTAAAAAATCCAAAAAAACCAATTAGGAAAATTAAAAATGCGCCAATGAATAAATGCGAAAATTCTGACATGTATGGATATAAAATTCCTTTAAATTCAATGCCAGAGTCAGGATCGAAAGCATTTTCTGGAATAGAACTTTCTTGCCGATGCCATGTGAAAGATCCATCTGTCGTTCCACGTACTTCAGAATCATAACTGGTATACTGTGGTTGATATCCCCTCGAAGGAATTTCTGCGTAAGTTGTAGTTGGAGCTTGACTTTGCTGGATTCTCAAAGTTTCTTTTATAATATTGCATTCATGGTTAATAGGCTCCCTATGTAAAGTACAATAATTTTGCCCGCAGTTACTACATCGAAAAATTGCGTTCTCAGGAAAATCTTCTCCACAATGATAACATTTAGCCATAATCTTACCTCAAATATATTATACTATAAAATTAGATTTTATTTTATAAATGATTTTTAATTAAATATAGAATTTAAAATATAAAATTTTATTCAGTACGTTGCACAAACCATTCATTTTCCAATTCTATTCAAAACTTATTTAAATAAGATAGGCTATATAAAATAGTAATAAGAATCATAATTTTAAATAAAATCATTTTTAATAATCTTATTGGTGTATGATATGAGCAAAGACGAGGATATGGGCGAAAAAGAGAGAGATACTGAACGACAAAGATTAAAAAATTTAGGGGTAGAAAGTACTTGGGACTTATTAACAAGTAAGAAGAAAGACGAAGATTAACACCAAGGAATTCATTAACATTCCTAACATAAACTAATTATATTATAAAACACTTAATTAAAAGAAATAACGATTTAACTTAAAAACGCTGTGGATTCCTTGGTAAAGAGAATTATATACTGTGAAACATGTGAAAGGTTTGTTGAACTTAAAAGAAAGAGTTTTAATCATAGATACCATGAGTTGCTTTGTATTATGTTTTTAACTGTGTTTTTAATCCCTCTCTATTTTTTTTTAAAATATAGTAAAAAGAAAAACACTTGTCCTAACTGTGAAACAATATTCGATCTGAATAACCTTCCAAAGCCACCAGAACATTTATCAATTACGTCAGAATTCGAATAAACAGAATAGAAATAGAATTAAATTTTTCGAATTTTCATTATGTTTTTACATTTTGGACAGATTTTATCTTTTATAGTAAGCTGTTTTTTAACAATTGTTTTTTGATATGCACATTTCTTTTTTGGACATAAAAGATTATATTTAGTAAGCTTTACAGATGGTTTTTCGATAGATGTTTGGATTTGTGCTTTATCATTTGAAGCACTAGGTTTAGGTTCTTTTTTAATTTCTTCTTTTTTCTTTCTGGATTTTATCCACTTGTCTAAACTCAAATTTACTCACTTAAAATTTAATAACCAACTTACTACTTTATAAATAGGGATTTAAAATTATATATATTATCTCTTAGCATATGAAAAAGTAATATGTATTTATTAAAAAAAAGAGTAATAAAAATAATTGGTTTTAATAAAAAAAATCAAAACACTTGTTCCTTGCCAGCAATAAGACGTTCTCTCAAATTAACAATGTTATCTTTTGATAATTTTGTAATAGATACCTCTTCAGCGATTTTTTTTACTCTTTCGAAGTTTACATTGTCGGCGGGAATCAAACTTATTGAATTAACCCATGGATCAGTAATAGGTCTTCCAATTTGGGATAATAATTTTACATGAGCTTCTATAATGTCGCCTTGTCCGCTTTTAATTATTTCTCTTGCCATGTTCGTGGCAAGCACATTATAAATTTTACCAACATGGTTTATTGGGTTTTTTCCGCATACTGCTTCTAAACTCATTGTTCTACAGGGAGTAATTAGACCATTACTTCTATTACCTCTCCCCACTTCTCCATCATCTCCAGCTTCGGCACTTGTGCCGGTAATTGTCAAATAGAGAATTCCTTTCTCTATATTGTCGGCAACATTTACAGCGCAAGAAACCTCCTTTTCAGGAATTATTTTAGTAGCAAGATCAAGAACAGCATCTTTCATTTGATTTGTGTAATTTATGTACTCATCTTTATCATTGATATATCCACTTACCATAGCACCGCTAATTGTAATATCTATTTTATTCCCAACACGTTGACTCATGACTTTTATATCCTCTCCTGAAGCTTTGCATTTATCTTTAAATGTGTCAGAATTTAATAATCTTTCTGCCTCTAACGTAATTTTCTCTAGATCTGAATAAGGCGCATAGCCTACTCCAAAACTAGTATCATTGGCTAATGGTACCTGTTCCTTTGCATCAGATTCTTCAAAGACTCCAGTTAAATCTATAGAACCTGGCCGAACTGCGTAATCAAATTGGATGTGTTTTTCAATATCAATATTTCTAAAAATGTTTGATATTGTTTGACGACAAGCATCAAGACAAATAGTTGCAACAGGAATATATACTAATTTATTTTCTTTTAAAATTTGATTTATTGCACGACCAACTATTAAAAAGTATTCTGGTTCTAAAATTAATCCCCCACCAAACTCAGGTTTGGAAATACCTCCAACTAACGCTGCCTTATCCACGTTGTGGTGATAGTAACGATCAAATGTTTCAAAATAATATTTACAAAGTGCTCTTGAACAAGCATCAGCCGCAGCATCACAAACAGAATCAGGATGACCAATACCTTTCCTCTCAGCTAGTTCAGGGAAGTCTGTTTGTTCTATGGGTAAAAAATCTGCTCTATTAATTTTCAACATTCTTTGTCATCTCTTAGGTGTATGAAGTATTTATATAAATAATCTTTTAATAAAAAAATTTGTGATTAAATACGTTAAAATTCCATTTTCTTACGCCTAAGATAATGGTTAAAAAGAAAAGTTTTTTATTATTTTTCTTTTTTTTTACTAATAGGTAATTGTTGATTGAAAACGTTAAAAAAAGAATAGATTCATTGTTAAAAGAGGCAAAATTTGAAACTTTTTTTTTTAAAGGTACTGCTTCTAAGAGTATATATTGTTTTGATTCTTTAGTAAAAAAAGATAATTCAGTTTTTCTCGTTAAAATATTTCCTAACATCGATAATTTAAATGATAACATTGTAAAAGCCATTAAGAAACTATCATTATTATTAAATTCAAAGCCAATTTTAATCGGAATGAAGAACCGTTATCAAGAATTAGATGATAACACTATATATATTAGAGAAGGACTACCGTTCATAAATCTTAATACTTTAGAAAGCATTTTAAGAAGTAATATTTATCCCTACGTATTAGCGAGAAGAGGTGGTGGTGTTATATTTCTAGATGGAAACGTAATGAAAACTATAAGAGAACAAAAAAATATTTCAAGAAAAGAAATATCTAATGAAATTGGCGTTACAAAAAGAACAGTATGTTCTTACGAAAATGAAAGTATGCGCCCCTCTCTAAAAATTGGCGAAAAAATTCTTAAAATACTTAGAAATAAGTCTATTTTCCGAAAAATAAATCTATTTGATTGGCAAATTAAACTTCAATCAGATAAAGAAAAAACTGATGAAACTAGAGAATTATCCGAATTCGAATCTGGGCTCCAAGATATCTTCGAACATATAGGTATTTCAACAATTTGGTATAAAAAAGGACAAGTACCTTTCGAGTTATCTCTCTCTTCCAAAACTTATACTCTCGGTATAGACCAAGGAGATAATTTTTACCCTCTTTTCTCTGGTGTTTCTCAAGAAAATGAAAACGATAAAATTACCAAAATAAATATTAATAATCTTATGAAATTTGCTAATTTATTTCATAAGAATGCTCTTTTTATAGTAAATGATGATTTTAAAATTCCAGATTTCTTTAAAAAAAGCCATATTCCGATAATTAAGTTAAAGAGTTTAGAAAGTTTGGATAACGAAGAGGAATTCGTTGAAATCTTCAAAGATAATTGAAAATAATTCTGTTGAATTAGTTTGCGGAATCGATGAAGCTGGACGGGGTCCTGTTTTAGGACCTATGGTTATTTGTGGAGTATGCTTTATAAAACCTAAATTGATGTACTTAAAGGAAATCGGAGCAAAGGATTCTAAAAAATTAACTACGAAAAGAAGACATGAATTAGCTAAACAAATAAAAAAAAAATGCCATTCTTACGAAATTATCGTGTTATCAGCTCAAGAAATTGATGCGAGAGAAAAAAATAAGATAACGTTAAATCGACTTGAAGAACTAAAAATGGCAGAAATCATTAATAAGTTAAAACCAGGGATAATCTATTTAGATGCGGCAGATGTAGATGAAAAGAGATTCGGGAACTCTATAAAAAAATTACTAAATTATAAACCAAAAGAAATAATTTCTAAACATAGAGCAGACGATATCTATCCAATAGTCTCAGCAGGGTCTATAATTGCAAAAGATAAAAGAGATACAATAATTGAGGAGATAAAGAAAAATTACGGAGAATTTGGATCAGGTTATCCGTCCGATAAAAGAACTATCGATTTTCTTCGTGAATGGATCAAAAAACACAAAAAAGCTCCCTTATTCGCTCGAAAAACTTGGAATACAACTAAAAAAATATTAAATGAAGAAATAGGCAATAAAAAAATTACTAATTATCTTACATAGGATTTTTTTTAATAATTAGGATAATATGATTAGCAGCATATTTATGAACGTTTAAGGATTCAATTATTTCATACCCTGCTCTTTCAAGTGATTTCTTTTCTTGCTCATAAACTTTTTCCGATTTGGATATACTATCTATCGATTGAGACTTAATAGCTAATATAATTATACCTGTATCATTTAAATAATAATTAGAATTAGCTACAGCTATTTCTGCCTGGTTAGGTTGCGAGATATCTTGATATATTAATTCAACATCTGTGAAGATCGATTTAGCATAATTTTCGGGGTGTCTTGCATCTCCTAATATCGGAACTACGTTCGATCTATTTGATACGTTTTGAATTAGCTGTCTAACACTTCGCTCTGCAAATTCAACTCCATAAATGAACCCCTTTTTAACAATATCAGAAAGATGGGAAATTGTAGTCCCTGAAGAAGCTCCCAAATATAAGCATTTTAAATCGTCTCTAAGAAAATTTGTGATTGGATTTTCCAATATTAAAGCTGCGAGCTTACTTCTAAAAGGATCCCATTCTCTATACTCTATTCCTCTATAATCTATTAATTTTTCTCCATAGACTTTTGTTCCTGGAACTAAATTTTTCGAATATAATTTCAAGTTTTTTGATGGTCCAGAAATATAAACGTTATCAAATTTAGGGTGATTTCTTATCTCTAAATTACTCATTTTTTCTTCTACCTCTATCTGGTCTTTTATTTTTACTTTTTTTCTTACTTTTCACCTTTTTTGCGTCAGTTTTTTAGGTGGTTTTGGATATTTTTTTTCTATTTCTTTTATTTTCTCCTCTATTTCTTTCGAAAAAAGATCTCCAACGAAATCACCTGAGAAGTAATCAATTTTAGAAGCAATTCCGATTTTTCCAGCAATGATCCTTGAAATTTTACCCCTAATCCACGGTTTACTACTTCTAATTTGTCTCCATTGAAATATTAATCCATGTTTAGGTCTTTTTTCACCAGTTTTGAGAAATCTGTATAGAGCCTTTTCAGCCCCTAATAATTGTATTCTAGATGCGGGCATATAAGCTAATTTTTTCAATCCGCCTGCTTTTGCGATTAGTTTTGCTCCTATTAACGATCCTACAATCGAATTAAGATTTGGAGCTGATCTTTCCATTAAATCGTTTAAGTAACCTTCTAACTCTTGTCTATATGAATCTAAAAACAAAATTTGGTTAGCGTAGCCTTTTACTGCGTTAAGATCAATATTAGCACCCATCGATTCAGAAGCTTTTTTAACCAAAGCTTCAATTTGACCTTCATGTAAATCAAAGTCTTTATTTATTTTTTCAAAAGTATAATTTTCTCTTTCCCCTAAAATTGAAACCATTCTCGCTAATAATATATTATCCTCTATTACTTTATCTGTTAATTCTGGAAAATATAATCCATACCATTCTCTAAGGCGATTTGTAAATAAACTTATTGATTTTTTAATAATATCAAGAGTTTCAATAACTTGAGTTACTATGACATCAATTTGTCCGCCTGCTTCACGAACTTTCTTTTTAATTAATTCTTCATTAATTTTTTTATATTTTGCTAAAAGATCGCTTCGCTTTTTGGATAAACCTATTTGATTGAGTTGATCTTCCAAATTAAATCTAAAATTTTTAAATTCTAACGAAAACCTCTCTAGTTTTGTTCTAAAACCCAAATTTTGTGAAGTAAATGATTCTAAATCTTTATTATCAAAAATGTATTCGTCAAAACCCGAATTTTTCAATTCTAACAAAAAATCTTCGTATTCCCTTAAAACAATACCATTTTCCACGGATTCATAAAACTTTATTAATTTTTGGTAATCGTTGTTAAAATCTCGGAAATTTACAATATTTCCACCCTCGCCTAATGCAAACAAGCCTTCTAAAGTATCTGCGATATAACATTTCATTTTTCAAAAACACTAAAACAATTAAAAATTCTCTAATAATAATGATTATAAAATTATAATCATTATTTTCTTTTAAAAAATGCTAGAAACAAATATTTCTGGTTTAAAACTAAATTCTCCAATTATTTTAGCCTCCGGCATTTTAGGTGTTTCGTATTCTTCAATGATGAGAATAATTGATGCTGGTGCTGGAGCTGTTACTACTAAATCAATAGGTCCCAAACCAAGAAAAGGTTATAAAAATCCCTCGATTATTGAAATTTATCCAGGCACCTTTTTGAATGCTGTTGGTCTCGGAAATCCTGGAATTAATAATTTTTTCTCTGAAATTAAAGAAATAAAAAAATATAAGATTCCCTTAATTGTTAGTGTATTTGGAGATACTAATGATGATTATATACAAGTTGCGAAAAAAGCTGAACAGGCAGGAGCAGATGCTATTGAATTAAATATATCTTGTCCACACGCAGAAGTTTCTTCTATTGGAATTGATAAAGAATTAACATATTCACTAGTCGCAGCTATAAAAAGTAACTTATCATCACCAATTTTTGTTAAATTAAATCCAAATGTAACCGATATAGGAGAAATTGCTTTAGCTGCTGAAAAAGGGGGTGCTGATGTAGTAGTAGCAATTAATACAATAACAGCTATGAAGATAGATGTTAATGTTAAAAGACCTATATTATCTCATGGAGGTGGAGGACTTTCTGGAAAAGCGATTCGTCCTATTGCGGTGAAAAAAATTTATGATCTATACAAATTATTAAAAATTCCTATTATTGGATGCGGTGGTATCTGCAATTGGGAAGATGTAATTGAATTCTTTCTAGCTGGTGCTTCTGCAGTTGAAATTGGAACCGCTTTATATCAAGGCATTGAAATTATTTCTCAAATTAATGATGGAGTGATTAAATATCTGAAAGAAAATGGATATAAATCAATTTCCAAAATAATAGGATTAGCCCATCAATTTAAAACTCAGGAGGTTCCAGATTTTGACTGAGAATATTGTTAAAACTGTAAGAATCAAAAGAGTAATAAATGATTGCAAAGGAGTAAAAACTTTAGTTTTTAATATGAAGGAAAATAGTTTAAAACAATATAAAAAACCAAAACCAGGACAATTTGTTATGATATGGGTACCAAATATAGATGAAATTCCTATGTCAATATCTGGATGTGATGAAAGAAGCAATTGGAGCATAACTGTTAAAAATGTTGGAGAATGTACTAATGCAATTCACAAACTAAAAATTGGTGATTATATAGGTGTTAGAGGCCCCTTAGGTAACTATTTTAAAATTCCACAAGATAACTCCAAAAATATTATTTTAATAGCAGGAGGTATTGGTATAGCACCTTTGAGATTTCTTCTTTCTGAGCTTTCACACTTGAATTATCAATTTAAAATAATTCAGGGCGCTAAAGTTGAAAGCGAATTGATTCATATAGATGAATCTTCAAATTTAGATACCAATAATTCAGAAATATTATATTGTACAGATGATGGAAGTTATGGAATAGAAGGTTTTGCCTCTGTAACATTCGAAAATCTAATAAAGAAATTTTCAGAGAAAAATTTATCTAATTGCATTGCCTATACCTGCGGTCCAGAAAAAATGATTTATAACATTTTTCAAATATGTGAAAAATATAATGTTGAATTACAAGCGAGTCTTGAAAGAATTATGAGATGCGGGTGCGGCTTATGTGGATTATGTGCCATTGATCCTCTTGGTTTATTGGTATGTAAAGATGGGCCGATATTCAAATCGCAAACTTTAAGGAAAATGGAGGATTTTGGTAAATACAAAAGAGATTTTTCTGGAAAAAAAATACCTATTGAGTAAACTAATCTCCTTTAATAATCTGGTTTTATGAAAAATATAGAAGAATTAAAAGTTGAAAAAATAGAAAAAATAGCAAGAGCTATAATTGAATATCTCGTTAAATATCCTCAAACACGTCGTTCCAAAATATCTAATCTAAAAGGGAGATTCGCGAAAAAATTTGCTTATAATAGAGTAATTAAGAATGCAACCATTTTATCATATGCTTCAGAAAAAGAGAAATCAATAATCATCAAACATTTAAAAAGAAGAGCAATTAGGACTTTATCTGGTGTTTCAGTAATTGCTATTATGACTAAACCTCTAGCTTGTCCAGGAAGATGTATCTATTGTCCTGGTGAAGCCTCGCAGCCTGGAGTTAAGGTCGCACAATCTTATACTGGTAGAGAACCCTCAGCAATGCGCTCCATAAACTGCAATTATGATCCTTACGAGCAAGTTCAATCTCGAATAAGAGATCTAGAAGCAATTGGACATAGTGTAGATAAAATTTCCCTTGTTCTCCAAGGGGGTACCTTTTTATCTACAAACTTAAAATATCAAGAAGAATTCATTAAAGGAGCATTAGAAGGAGTATTAGATAAAAAAACTCAAAATTTAGAAGAAGCTAAAAAGCTTGCCGAAAAATCTAAAAGAAGACTAGTTGGATTAACAATTGAAACTCGTCCTGATTATTGTAAAGAAAAAGATATTGACAGAATGTTAAACTATGGAACTACTCGCGTCGAAATTGGAATTCAAACTGTATATGACAACATCTACGAGTTAGTAAAAAGAGGCCATACCACAGTTGACAGCATTGAGGCAATACGTATTGCTAAAGATGCTGGTTTAAAAGTCAACGCTCATATAATGCCAAATTTACCTGGTTCAAATTATACTAAAGACTTGGAATTATTTGAAAATCTCTTCTCAAATTCAGATTATCGCCCCGATATGTTGAAAATATATCCTACTTTAGTTATAAAAGGTACAGAATTATATAATTGGTGGAAAAATGGAAAGTATATCCCCTATTCTGTTGATAAATTAGTAGAGTTAATTGCTACTGTAAAAAATACACTCCCCCCTTTTATTAGAATCCAACGAATAATGCGGGATATACCAGCATATTTAATCGAGGCTGGTTGTAAAAAAAGCAATTTAAGACAAATAATTCAAGATCGATTACAACAATTAAATAAAGAGTGTAAATGTATTAGATGTCGTGAATATGGGATAAGTAAAAGAAAAGAAATTATAGATGAAAGTACGTTTGATAATATCAAGTTATACCGTTTAGGTTACGTAGCTTCTCAAGGTACTGAAATCTTTTTATCTTATGAAAATAAGAAAGAAAACTATTTAGTTGGATATTTACGCTTAAGAAAACCTTCTGAATTAGCTCATAGAGTGGAATTAAAAGATGGAAAAACGTTAATTTTGAGAGAAATTAAAGTTGTGGGAGAATTAGTTCCTAAAGATTTGAAACCAAATAGAGTTACCCAAATTCAACATCGTGGTTATGGAAAAATGTTAATGAATAACGCTGAAAAAATATCCGCAGAAGATTTTGACGCTAAAAAATTAGCTGTAATTTCTGGCATTGGGGCAAGAGATTGGTTTTATGAATTGGGGTATAAATTAGACGGCCCTTATGTTTCTAAAATGTTATAAAATAAATAATAAATTAAAATGAGAATAATGATCAAATATGGAAGAATTTGATTATGAAAAACTTGGTCTTATATGCGGGCTCGAAATTCATCAACAATTGGATTCAAAAACAAAATTATTTTGTAGGTGTCCAGCTAAATTACAAGGAACTCGAGAGCCTGATTTTACAATAAAAAGGTTTATGAGACCTGTTTTAGGAGAAATGGGAACTTACGATGAAGCTATGCTGACTGAATACGAAAAAGGTATGAGTATTATATATGAAGGCTATAATGATGTAATTTGCACTTATGAAATAGATGAAACTCCTCCTTTTGCGTGTAATGATCAAGCTAGAAGAATTGCTCTAGAAATAGCATTGCTTCTCAATTCAAATATTATCGAAGAAATGCATGTGTGCAGAAAAAACTACCTTGATGGAAGCGTACCTTGCGGCTTTCAAAGAACAATGATTTTGGCAAAAGATGGATTTGTTGAATTGGAGAACGGGAAAAAAATTGGGATTGATATTGTATGTTTAGAAGAAGATGCTGCCAGAAAAATAAAAACAGAAAAAAAAACAAATTATTTTAGATTAGATCGATTAGGAATTCCATTAGTGGAAATTACAACTAAGCCAGATATTAACGATCCAGTGGAATGTCGAGAGTGTGCTGAAAGATTAGGTTTATTATTATGGTCTACAAAAGTCAAAAAAGTTCTCGGTTCGATTCGACAAGACATTAATGTAAGTATTAAAGAAGGTACGAGAATTGAAATTAAAGGCGTCCAAAAATTAGATTGGATACCCATTTTAATTAATCATGAAGTTTCAAGACAACTTCATCTTCTTGAAATTAAAGAAGAATTGCAAAGAAGAGGTTTGAGCGAGCATGATCTTTCTAATAAGCCCGTTGATTTGTCAAAAATAATGGCAAAAACTAAATCTAATTTTATTACAAAAGGAATAAAATCAGGAAAAAAATTATACGGAATCAATTTTAAAGGATTCAAAGATATATTTGGAAAAGAATTAATGGAAGATTATAGGTTCGGTACTGAAGTGAGTAATAAAGTAAAATTAATCTCTGGTTTAGGAGGAATAATTCACTCTGATGAAAATTTAAGTACATACAAATTTACTAACGAAGAAATTAAAAAAATTAAAGATCAACTGAAGTCGAAAGACGATGATTGTTTTTTATTGGTTTTAGGTTCTATAAAAGAAATCGATAGCTCAATGAAAATTATTACCAATAGAGTAAAATACGCGTTTAAAGGAGTACCCCCCGAAACTAGAAGGGCTCTTGAAAACGGAAATACTGAATTTTTAAGAGAATTGCATGGTGGCGCTAGATTATATCCGGACACTGATTCTCAAGCAATAATAAATAATGAAAATGAAATTAAAGTTATAAATAAAAAGCTTCCAGAATATCCATGGGATATTATAACAAATTATTCTAAAAAGTATAAAATTGAAGAAAGATTGATTAAAGAACTAATATTTACTGACAATTTAACAATATTTAACGATTTAGTTAAAATTTATCCAGAAAATCCAGTTTTAATAATAACTACATTATTAGAAACTAGAACTGCCCTTAGAAGAGATGGAAAAAATGTTGAAAATATCACTAAAACTGACTATAAAGATATTTTTATACTCTTGAAAAAGAAAGAAATTGGAAAAGAAGCCATTGAAGAGATGATGAGCTTAAAGGCAGATTCACCAGAACTTTCAATAGAACAAATAAAAGAGAAGTTAAAAATTGAAAGCATTTCTGTTGAAGACCTTAAAAAAATCATCAATGAAATTCTAAATAACAACTTAAATATTATTAATAAAAGAAAAATGAGAGCAATGGGGCCTTTAATGGGAGAAGTTATGAAAAAGGTTAGAGGAAAAATAGATGGGGCAGTCGTATCTAAAGAATTAAAAAATGCTCTACAAACAAAAATAAAGGAGCTGAATTAAATGGCAGAAAATTTAAAAGGATACAAAGGTAAAGGAAAAGAACTTTTAGAGAAAAATAAAATTGATATATGGGACATTATTGAAATAAAAACCGATAAAGGAGCTTATGAAGGAATAGTATTACCTAGAAACGAATATTCTGTACCTGATTACATAGAAATAAAATTAGAAAATAACTATAATATTGGAATTAATGCTTCAGATATTAAAGAAATAAAAAAAATCGGTAAAAAAAAGGCTCATTATAAAATTCCAGAAAAGAATTTTCCTAAAAAGAATAATTTGCCAAATATTTTCCTACTGGGAACTGGAGGTACCGTTGCGTCTCGATTAGATTATACGACTGGAGCCGTAATTCCTTCATTTACACCTGGAGAATTGTTTAGTGCCGTTCCAGAATTAGCTGAAATCTGCAATCTTGAAACCGAAATTGTCTTTGAAATCCTTTCTGAAAATATGAGACCAGAATATTGGCAACAATTAGCAAAAAAAATCGAAAAAGCAGCTAATTCTGGTATAGATGGTTTCGTTATTGGTCATGGAACTGATACAATGGGATTTACCGCAGCTGCGTTATCTTTCATGTTAAAAGATTTATCCATGCCAGTTGTCTTAGTAGGAAGTCAGAGAAGTTCTGATAGACCCTCTTCAGATGCGGCATTGAATTTAATAAATGCCACTACTGTTGCAACTTCGGAAATTGCTGAAGTTGTAGTATGCATGTTAGGGTCTTCTGCGCACGATTACGGATTGATTCATAGAGGTACGCTCGTAAGAAAAATGCACTCCTCTGTTAGGAACACGTTTAGAACAATAGACGACATACCTCTAGGTATTATTCGAGAAAGAAAAATCAAAATGTTTAGACCAGATTATAGAAAGAGAAGCAAATCAGAAACTAAGGCACAAACTAATTTCGAGAAAAAAACAGCTCTTATTTATTCGTATCCTGGAATGAATAACGAGATTATTGAAATTTATAATGATAAGGGCTACAAGGGTATTGTGATCGCAGGTACGGGATTGGGCCACGTTAGTACTGAAGTATACGATTCAATTGAAAGGGCAATTCAGGAGGGAATAACTATATTAATGACTGTACAAACGCTACATGGTTTCACGGGTATGAATGTATATTCAACTGGTCGTGAACTGCTTAATATGGGCGTTGTTCCAGGACGAAATTTATTGCCTGAGACGGGATACGTAAAACTCGGATGGGTATTAGGACAAACAAGCGATCCGAGTGAAATTAAGAAATTGCTATTGGAAAATATTGCAGGTGAGTATATAGATAGAGAAATACCAATTGCATTTAATTATAACATCGATCAACTGCTAAAAGATAAAAAACTCTAATATTTTCTTAGTGTATTCAAAATTGTTAGAAATTCGACAGAAATAATAAAAAATTTAAAGTTTTATTAATTCAATAAAGCCAAGTAAAAGTTAAAACTCCGTGAATCAAATGGGTAAACGAATACTCGCTCAAAGAAAAGGCAGAGGAACCTTAGCCTGGCGATCCCCAAGTCATCGACATATAGGAGCTGTGAAATATCGCCCTTTCGTAGAAGAAAATCTATTTAAATTTAAAGTAATTGAATTAATTCACTCTCCTGGAAGAGGCGCTCCTGTGGCAAAAATCAAATACGACGACGGTGAAAAAGGATTATGGCTTCCTCCCGAAGGCATTTTCGAAGGAGATGAGTTTATTCAAGCAAAGGGTGGACAATCAGTCGAAGTTGGCAATATCTTACCTCTCAAAGAAATTCCTTTAGGAACTCTTGTTTTTAATATCGAAGGTACGCCACAGGATGGTGGTAAATTTGCTCGAGCCTCAGGAGTCGGAGCAATTGTTAGAAATAGAGAGGGTAATAAAGTAGAAATTTTATTTCGATCTAAAAAAAGAAAATGGTTTAACGAGAACTGCCTTTGTACAATAGGGGTCGTAGCTGGTGGTGGCAGAACTGATAAACCATTTGTTAAAGCGGGTAACAAATTTCACTACAAAAAATCAAAAGCAAAAAAATGGCCAGTTGTAAGAGGCGTTGCTATGAATGCTGTCTCTCATCCATATGGAGGAGGTGCTAAACAATCTCCACATAAACCAACGACAACGAAACGTGATACTCCTCCAGGTCGCAAAGTTGGGCAAATTGCTGCAAGAAGAACTGGACATCAAAATTAATCAGATTTTATCTCTGCTACTTTTATTTATAATTTTTTGTCGACTTAAAATAGGAAATAAACATTTATTAAGCATTTACTGGAGTAAAATTACCAAATTGAATAACGCTTTTATTGAATTCTTTTTCAACTAAAAAGAATAATAATTAAAAAATGTTAATTATTAAAAATAGTCTTAATTGAAGTTGAAACGAAGGCTTTTTAAAAGTTCCTTATATCTTGAACGTAGTGTTACCTCAGTAACGCCAATTACCTGCGAAATTTCTTTTTGACTTACTCTTCTATTCTTAAGCTTTGCTACAAGATATATTGATCCTGCACATAAACCTTTTGGATCTTTACCGCAAATAGACGTTTTTTGAATAAATCTTTTTAACACGTTGATAGCTTCCTTTTCTACATTGATAGTTAATCCTAAATCTGCGCAATATCTAGGTATAAGCGAAATGGGATCGATGTGTGGGGACTTTAGATTGAGCTCCCTAACCAATATCTTATAACATTTCTTTACAATGTTAGAATTTATAGAGGCCTCGTCTAAGATTTCTTGAAGTGTGATTGGAATCCTCTCTTCTTTACATATAAAATAAGAACAAGCAGCCACCATACCGTTTATAGATCTGCCCCTCAATAATTTCCTCTTAAATACCTCTTTATAAAGTCGTACTGCTGCCTTCTTAACGCGCTCCGGAAAATTTAAATTACTGCCAATCCGTTTTAACTCGGTTATAGCAATAAGCATATTTCTCTTTTCCCATGTCATATGTGTATTCCATTTTGCTGCTCTTCTTAAATCAGGGTTTTTGATTTTTGTCCTATCGATTATCGTACTTAATCCGATATCAGGCATTAAAATAGAAATAGGACACCCCGTGCGCTCTTTTCTGTCTTTCTCTTGTTTAGTATATGCCCTAATCCCACTATGCGAAATATCTAAGCCTCTCTCAAAAACTATAAGACCACATTGCTTACAAACTGTCTCCCCTCTCTCTTGAAAATTTTGAATTAAGCCGCCACATTCAGGACAAAAATTCATCACATTTTCTATATCAAGAACCATTCTTTAATTACCCCTTTTATGTTGTATTAATGAGGTTTTTGTTTTACCTAACCTAAAGATTTTGAAATTTTTATTTGTGTAAAAAATTTTGAACACAAATATAAATATATTGATCATATTTTTACATTTAAATATTTCGTTATAAAAATTTTATTTATAAATGATGTTTTGTTATAAAAATTTATTTGATTAATCAAATCAATGTTTAATCAAAGATATAAAAGTTGTTATTAGTGTATTAATAATCATATAATTTATGGTTAATATATAAAAGAATTTTTTTTTTTTTTTTGTGTACTAATATAACGTATTTATTTATAAAAAACTCAATTCTCTTCTAAATCTTAATTTTATTTGTAACAATAAGTTTAAATAAAAGTGGTCTATGTGTTTTTTAAGGATTAAATTTAATTTTTTACCACTTTGTGTGTAAAAAAAAAAAAATAAAATATCGCAAATTTTCTTAGAATCTCTCCCCCAGACTGGAGGATCTCAGGAACGGTATAAATTCATAAAAATAAAAAAAACTCGTTAATCAACCCAAAAATGAGCAATAAAGAGGAACTTAATAATCCGATTGAAAAGACTGAAGATATGATTCGTTACGAGAAAGAAACAGGTAAATACGCCATTTGGCGTGGTGTAGTGACCGAAGGATTTAAAAAGTGGTTGAAGGGAGAGAAAGTATATAATAGGGATAAAGAACGTATATCTCTGTATGTATCAGACGAGACAAAAAAGAAATGGGCTGAATTTATAGATTCGAGCAATTATACGACCATTTCAAAGCTAATTAGAGACAGCGTTAAAGATTTTATCGAGAATAGACATAGTAATAGAAGTCCTAAGAAATTTTCTGATATTTCACACGCTCTAAAGGAACCATTGACGTCTATTAAGGGTTATTCTCAATTATTGCTTGAAAATTATAAAGAACAGCTCAACAATAATATCTCATCAACAATAAAAAATATTTTTGAGCAGAGTAAAGATCTTGAGAAAAAAATAATAAAATTTTTAGATAATATTAAAGACGAAGGTACAAAATGCCATGTTTTTCTTATTGAAGACGACACGGCGACGATTCGATTGATAACGAATTATTTTGGAGCTAAGGGATATATTTGTAGGGGCGAAGGAAGTGGTGCAAAAGGTATTGAAGAATTGAAGAATTGTCATCCAAAAATAATTTTATTAGATATTATTTTACCCGATATTAGCGGGTACGACATTTGTAAACAAATAAAAACTGATTCAAAATATAGAGATACACCCGTCTATTTTTTAACAGCTATATCTGGCTCTGAGGTTGAAAACCATATGAAAGAAACAGGAGCAGATGGATATATATTAAAGCCGTTTGATCTCTCGGATTTTAAAGAGATCCTCGATATTTTAAACAAGGGTGCTTAATTTTTAAAAATCAATATACTCTTGTATTAATAGAATTAAATTCATTAAAATAAAAAATATTTTAAAGACAAAAAAACAAACATATAATAATAAATACTAATTATTTTAATCGTCGTATTTCGTGAAAATCCGTATTTAACGCATCCTTTAGCGATTGGTTATGAAGAATTCAAATAAAGACAATAAAAACTCAAAAAATAACGCAACTAAAAGTGATGACCTTGATAAAACAGAAGAAATGAAGAGATACGAGAATGAAACTGGCAAGTATGCGATCTGGAGAGGAATAATAACTGAAGGATTTAAAAAATGGAAAGAAGGACAAAAGGTTTATGATAGGGATAAAGAGAGAATATCATTATATATCAAAGAGGAAGTTAAAAAAGAATGGGTTGATTTTATTGAAGAAAATAATTATTCAACCATTTCCAAACTTATTAGGGATAGCGTAAACTACTTTATTGAAAGAAAATCAAGTTTGACGAGCGATGACCTGTTTAAAATGGATTCTCACACAATTTCTAATATTTCTCACGCCTTAAAGGAACCTTTAACTACTATAAAAGGATTCTCGCAATTACTCCTCGAAAATTATAAAGAGGAACTGAGCGACGTGATTTTATCAACAATAAAAAACATTTTTGATCAGAGCTTATTATTAGAAAACAGAATAATGGAATCTTTAGACGAAATAAAAAGTCAAGGTTCTGAGTATGATATTTTACTTATTGAAGACGATCTTCCGACTATACGATTAATTACAAGTTTCTTTGAAGGTAAAGGTCATATTTGCAAAGGAGTTATAAGCGGACAAAAAGGAATTGATGAATTAAAAAGATCAACTCCTAAATTAATTTTACTAGATATCATTTTACCAGATTATAATGGATATGATCTTTGTAAAATAATTAAGTCAAATGAAAAGTACAAAGAGATACCCATCCATTTTTTAACTGCTATTCCTGGCACTGAAGTAGAGAAAAAGTTAAAAGATACAAAAGCAGATGGTTATATCTTAAAGCCTTTCGATTTGATGGATTTTGAAGTTATTCTTGAATATTTATAACTTATATATTAATTCTAAACAATAAAATTGATGTAACGGGCTATGAGGGAATTTCGCATCCGTTCTTTTTGAACGGAAGTATCGAACCCCCGACCTACAGGTTAAGAGCCTGCTGCGCTACCTGACTGCGCCAATAGCCCATTATCAAGTTTCATTAGTATTAACGGTTCTCACAAGTTTATGAAGCGCAGATGGAGGGACTCGAACCCCCGAGCGCTTACGCGCACCAGCTCTCAAGGCTGGCGTCTTACCAACTAGGCTACATCTGCTTTTTTTAGTGAAATCTAATTTAAAATTTTTTCTAAAGTGCTAACGATAATAAAGAATATATTTTTATTTATTATTTTTACGATTTACTCACAATTTACGGAACTAATAAGAGATTCGTAGTGATATTATAAAGCTTTTTTAAATTTAGGTTTCTAATGTTAAAAGTATTGAATAATCTAACGAAAAATATAAATTTTATCGTTCATTAGTATGTAAGAAGGAGTAAAGAATATGAGTAGCGCAAAAGATTTCCGTTATCTTATTCCAGAAGGTTTGTTTAAAGAGATAACTCAAAAAGCCGCTGAAGAATACCCTAATATTATTCATGGATGGTTATTTGCTGATCGAAAAGAGAATTTTGGAATTGTTAATAAATTCATAATGAATTCTGATTTGCGAAAAACTAAAACACATATTAAACCAAGATCTTGGATGAGATATAAAAAATCTAAGATTTACAATATGCGGAAGTTTAAGCAAGAATTGAGTGTAGATATTGTATGGCAATGGCATTCACATCCCTCTGGGAATGAAAAACTCCATGCAATCGATAAAAGAATATTAAAGTATCTTAGTAATGGTGTTATGATCATTGTAATTCCGGCTATACCTGAAAAAAACCAAAAAGCTCATCTCGTTGGATGGTATTACGATAAACGTTACACCAAAAAACCTATTATCGAAAAAATGGTCTTTGAGATAATTTCTGAATAGTAAATCTTAATTCCGACTTTTTTTATTTTTTATTTATATTCCACTATTGTTGTATAAAAAAGTATTAAAATTTTAATTTGTTATATTCAAAATATAAGGTTAATCGCCTTTGTTTACAACATGCAAACGTCGCTTAGCCTGGTAGAGCGCCGGTCTGCTAAACCGGTGTCCGATGGACTCGTGGGTTCAAATCCCACCGTTTGCGCTTTAGTTTTATAAATTCTTAAGTTGGGAATAAAGAGCGAGTGGTCTAGTGGTTATGACGTCGCGCTTACACCGCGAAGGTCGGGGGTTCGATCCCCTCCTCGCTCATTTCAATTTAACTTAATAACACAAGTTTTTAATTCTCTCAGGTCGTATTGCGCTTAATTTACAATTTTTCAAATCCTTGCCAATTTTAGAAATAATTCCAGGGGCATTAGAATTTTCTTTTAATAACGCTATATGTTCCAAAAAACCATATCTCTTTAAGGAGATTACGTCTCTTAAATGTCCGTTTCTTAAAAGAGCTTTTTTAAATTGTCCTTTTGTCTCTCCACTCATAAAAAGACCTTCAATATTTTTATCTAAAATTTTTTGAAATAATTTTAGCGAGTTTTCACTTAATTCTCCCTGTATTTTATTATTTATTAAGTCAACTTCTATAATTCTAACATGCACGGGGAAATGATCAATAAACTCGTAGGCATTAATAATATCTCTTAACGATTTTTCCTTATCATTACATAATTGCTTCCTTAATGAGTGTAAATTTATTAGAACATCAACTTTAGGATTCATAACCGCACAATCAACGAATATTCCAAACCCAACATTTCCAACATCAACCATTGTTCCTTTAAATATTTTTCCCACTTTAATTTCTTTAAATTCATTTATACTCCCTATTTCCTTCCTAAATAAATTAAAAACAAAAATTTCTTCGGGACCACTAATAAAAATTTCGAATCTATTATCGTAATCTCGTAATTTTTTAATGTATATCTTTATGGTTGGAAATCCTTTAATTTTCTCCTTTAGATATTTTAAATATCTTATGAAAAAATCTTTTTTCTTTCTTTCTGAAGTTATATTATAAATTTTATCATATAGAACTAATTTCTTTCCCATATTAACTAAAATAATATATTTTAAGTAAAAAATTTTTCTTCAACTAAAGAATTTCTAAAAAATTTTAAATTTCAAGAATATATTATTTTTTTACAAATAAAATTGCAAAATCACTAATAGTTTATTATAGAATATGGAAGAGCAAGAATTTATTCGCATAGTTGATGAATTTAACAAGTATGAAGGCGTTGAAGAGGTATTTCTTTTGAATTCTAAGGGAGAAGTTGTATTTAAATCTTCTGCTATTAATCCATTGACAAATAAAGAAGCAAGAGCAATACTTAAGGCTTGGAAAGAAAAAGAACCCTCTCTTACATATCAAAACTTTAGATATGCGATTATAAAAAATGATGATATACAATTAGCAGCCAAAAATATATCAGGTGGAAAAGGAAACATAGCTGGTTCGATTACTAAAGAAGGTGATTCATACCTACTCATTCACACATCTCAAGACACTGATATGATTTTATTAGAATGGTCAATTCTTGTTAATAAGTTCGCTTGGAGCTAACTTATAATCTTTTAATAATGTTTTAAGAAAATCTATGAATTGGAATTAGGTAAAAATTAATAATAATTTTGTTTTTGTTTTTTCTTAATATATATTTCCAATTTTATTAATTAATTTCAATATTTAGAAAATTTGAATAATAAATTAAGAAAAATATAAGTATCTACATCCAGATCCACATCTGTTTTATAATATATAAAAAAAATATTTATTATGTCTTTAATTAATATTGTTTAAATCAGTAAATAAAAAAAAATAACATAAATAAATTAAAAATTTTTAAGGTATTTTAGTTTTTAAGGATTTTTCTACCATAGGAGGAAATAAAAAACATGTTTCAGCAAGCAGGTCGAGGATACGACATGGCAATTACTCAATTTTCACCAGAAGGTCGTCTTTTCCAAGTAGAATATGCGATTGAAGCGGTAAGAAGAGGAACAACCGCAATTTGTTGTAAAAATAAAGATTCTATAGTGTTTGCGGTAGAAAAAAAAGGCTCTGAACTTGCTGTTAGTTTTGGTTCAGAAAAAATATTTAAAGTTGACGACCATATTGGAGTAGCCATAGCAGGTCTTACTGCAGATGCTCGTGTATTAATAGATAGAGCACGTATTCAAGCTCAAATTAACATACTTTCATATGATGAAAAAATTTCGGTAAAGGATAGCACATTAAATATTTGCGAATATCTTCAAGCGTTTACTCAGAATGCAGGAGTAAGACCTTTTGGAGTATCTTTTCTAATTGCTGGAATTGATTCTAATGGACCTTCGTTATATTTGACAGATCCTTCTGGAGCCATGTGGGGGTATAAGGCCTTCGCTATTGGTTCTGGAGCTACGGAAGCAAGAGCCTATCTTGAAGAACATTATAAAGATGATATAAACGATGAAGAATTGAAATTATTGCCACTAAGAACATTAAAGGAATTAATGGGCGATAACTTAAATAAAAATTCGTGTGATATAGCTTTTATTTTGAAAGAGGATTTAAAATTCAGATTGTTAAGTGTAGAAGAGAAAGAAGAATTGTTAAAAAAATTATAAGTTAAAAATCAAGGTTATTACCTTATTTTTTTTATCTTTCAATACCTTATAGAAGTTAATAAAATGGGATTGAGTAGGTATAACCAATTTAAAATATTGTGAAATTTCTATTATGATCGATAGAGCAAGAATAGATCTCGGTAATTACATCATTGGAAGCTTAGAAAAAGGTGGAAGAACTTTTGAGATGTTAATAGATCCAGAACAGGCATGGGAAGCTAAAAAAATTATTCGAGAAGAAATAAATAGAAGATTAAAATCTGGTAGTAAAAAATCTCGAATGACTGTCGACGAAATTTTAAATGAACCAAAAATTAATTTAGAATTAATATTCGAAAGTTTTACGGTATTTGAAGACTTAAAACGAGGGAAAAAGGCCACGGATGGCGATATGGAAGCAATATTTGAAACTACCGATGGAAAAAGAATTAGTGGCCACATTTTATTAGATGGAGAAATACAATGGACTAAAACTCAAAGAGAAGAAGAAATACAAAAAAAATTAAAGCAAATAATAACCATTATAAGCAAAAACGCAATAAATCCTCAAAATAAAAAACCACATCCTTATCAAAGGATTGAAAAAGCAATTGAAGAAGCGAAAGTGAATATAGATATAATTAAAAACGCTGAAGAGCAAGTTGACGACGTAATAAAAAAGATCCAGGCAATTATTCCTATTCGCATGGAACAGGTTGAAATCGCAATCAAAATACCTTCGTCTTTTACAGCTAAAGGCTATGGCATTGTTGCTCAATTAGCTCAAATCAAGAAAGAAGAATGGCAATCTGATGGATCTTGGGTTTCAATCATTAATTTACCAGCAGGCCTACAAATGGAATTAATTGATAAATTGAATAAACTAACCCATGGAAGAGTTCAAACTAAACTCTTAAAAGCTTAAAATCATACCCTGAAATTTTTAGTTTACTCTTTTTATGTTATTTTTTTATAGATTAGATGAAAATATGTTTAATACGAGGAATGAGAGGTGATATTTATGGAAGAAGAAAATGAAGTAACTCAAGAGGATAACGAATTTGAGGATGAAGAAGTTTTTCGTGAACTTGTTGTACCTGGTGAAGTTTTAACTGAGGATGTCCAAGACTACATACCTGGGAGAGGTACGATTCTTAATAAAGACAAAACAAAAATTATTTCATTACATATAGGCTTAAAAAATGTTAAGAAAAACTATGTAAATGTGATACCATTGAAAGGTATTTATACACCTCAATCAGGAGATAAAGTTATTGCCATTGTGGTTGATAAAAACCCCGTTAAATTCAAATGCGATATAAACGCAAAAGATTTTGCTCAACTCAAGCCAAAAAACACAGCAAAAAGAATTAAAACGCGATTGGGAAGACGTAGCACTTACGAACAAGAAGAATCGATTACTGATAAATATGATATCGGTGATATTCTAGTTGTAAAAATTCTTTCAGCAGATCGCTTGAATAAACCCGAATTAACTACAGTTGGAAAATATCTTGGAAAAAAGAATGGTGGGATTGTAATTTCAATAGATCCTCCTAAAATTCCAAGAGTAATAGGGAGAAACGGGAGTATGATTAAGATGTTAAAGAACCTTACCAAATGTAATATATTTGTTACTCAAAATGGTCGAATTTGGATAAAAGGCGATAATATTAAATATGAGCGTCTACTTATAGAAGCAATACATAAAATAGAGAAAGAAGCACATACAACAGGATTGACTGATAGAATACAATCGTTTATAGAAAATGAAAAAATAAAAAGGGGTATCGAATAAGTATGGTATTATTGATTAAAGATGATTATCCAGAGAATTTATTCCGAAAAGATGGAAAAAGACTTGACGGACGGGATAAAAATGAATTAAGAGACATTAAAATGCAAGTTGGAATATTAAAAAATGCAGATGGAAGTGCTTATATAGAATGGGGAAATAATAAAATATTTGCTGCGGTTTTTGGGCCTAGGGAAGTCCATCCTCATCATTTAGCTAAACCAGACAGAGGTATATTAAGAGTATTTTATCGGATGGCAACCTATTCTGTTTTTGAACGAAAAAGACCCGCTCCGGGGCGGAGGGAAAAAGAAATTTCAATGATTATTGCCGATTGTTTGGAACCCGTTTTATTTCTCGAACTTTATCCAGGAACTGCGTTCGAAATCTTTATTGAAGTAATAGACGCTGACGGCGGAACACGGTGCGCTAGTACTACTGTCGCTTCTTTAGCTTTAGCAGATGCTGGTGTGCCAATGAAAAGTATGGTAACCGCTATAGCTGTTGGAAAAATCGACGGTGAATTAGTTGTAGATCTCTCGGGAATAGAAGATAAAGCAGGGGAAGCGGATCTTCCAATAGCAATTACATGGTATAACAATGGTATTTCGTTATTACAATTTGATGGAGACATGGATTTAGAAGAAATTGATAAAACTTTAAGCCTTGCTAAGGAAGCAGCAGATAAAATATATAAGATTCAAGTAGCAGCTTTAAAAAATAAATATATTACAATTCAGGAAAGTATCGAAAAAGAAACCGGAGGGAAAGATTAAAAATGATGGATGTAAAACGGGTCATATCCACGATTGAACGTAAATATATTAAAAATAATCTGAAAAAAGAAGAACGAATCGATGGTCGGGGTTTATGGGAATACCGTGAATTCAAGATAACACCCAATTTCATTGCTTCAGCGGAAGGATCTGCTGACGTCTCGTTAGGTGAAACTAGAATTATAACTGGATTAAAATATGATATAGGAGAGCCATTTCCCGATCTACCTGATGAGGGTGTCTGCACGGTTATGGCAGAGTTAATTCCCTTAGCCTCTCCGTTATTTGAGAGAGGTCCTCCAGATGAGCAATCTATTGAATTAGCGCGCGTAGTAGATCGAGGAATTCGACATGCGGATTGTGTTCAAACAAAAAAATTATGCATAAAAGAAAATGAAGCTGTGTATATTTTATTCCTTGATATGTATGTAATAAATTATGAAGGAAACTTAATAGATTGTGGTGGAGTAAGCGCTTTAACCACGTTAATTTCAGCCCATATTCCTGAAGGAATTTGGACAGAAGAAAAAGGTTTGCAGTGGACTGGAAAATATCTAACAGGTGATCAAATTGTTAATGAACTTCCCTTTGTTATAACTTATGGTAAAATTGATGATATAATCTTTCTGGACCCAATTTTGGCAGAGGAATTAGTTTGTGATGGTCGTATATCTATATCTGTTACGGAAAATAGTATTACTAGTATCCAAAAAAGCGGTGCATCAACGTTTTCCTTTGACGAAATCAAAATGTTATGTAAAAAATCTATAGAAATTGGTCAAAAATTAAGAAAGGAATTAAATATTTGGCAATACAAAACTAATATTGAATAATTTTTTTTAAATTTCTTTATAATTTAATATTTTTAATTTTTTTCGCCAAAATTTTTATTTTATTATGTTTTCAATAGATTATTAGTAATTCTATATTAGTGGTGTGTTTATTGGGGAAAACTAAAAAAGTTGGGATCAGTGGAAAATTTCAAGCCCGTTATGGTTCAGTGGTCAGGAAGCGATATCGCCAAATCATGGAAAAAATGAAAGCAAAAAATCTTAAATGCCCTCGTTGTCAAACAAAAGGTTCTGTACGCAGAATTTCTACTGGTATTTGGCACTGTAGAAAATGTGGAACTAACTTTACAGGTGGAGCATATTCTACCTCTACTCCAAGAGGTGCAGAATCCTTCAGAATATCCAAACGAAAGCAGAGAGAATTGGAAGTTATTGAAGAATAATGAATCAATATAATACTTTCACTATAAAGGCCACCATCGAACTAATATTTACTAATTCTGAAACTCGTGATATTTCTTATAACTCCTTCTTACCAGAATTTGATAAACAAAAAACTAAACGCTCTAAAATGAGAATAGAGAAAAAAAGCAATTCTATAATTTTTTATGTAGAGAGTACCGATATTACAGCATTTCGAGCCTCAATTAATGATATTATTGGATTTGGTAGAGTAATTGAAGGAGTTCTCAAAATAACAACTAAATAATTTATAAGTTGTTATATTAATCTTATTATAAAAAAATAGATAGTGAAAAGTAATGACAATAAATCTTGATGATCTTGACGAAGAAGTAAGGAAAAAAGTCATAAATCTCCAAAATTTATCTACAACCATGGAATTTTTAACAAATCAAAAGCTCCAAATGGAGTCTGTGCTAAGAGAATGTGAATTAGCTATTCAAGAACTCGAAAAAATTAATCCTGATGAAGTTGTCTACAAATCTATTGGAGGGATTCTTGTAAAAAGTGAAAAAAATAAGCTTCTCGATGAAAAAAAATCGTTAAAGGTTACTCTTGAAATGAGAGTAAAAACTATAAATCAAAAATTAGAGAGAACAAAAAATCAACTTGATACCATGAGAAAATCGATTCAAGCTGATCTTCAAAATAAAAGGGCTTAATAGAATCAGAATGTTAAAATCTAAATTTGAAGATTTTAAAATTTTTTTAAAAAATAAAAATGTCTTAATTACCACTCACGACTTAGCTGATATAGATGGATTAGCGTCTTGTTTTGTTTTAAAATTTTTTTTTAATCACTATTATAATTCAGATGACATTCATTTAGTATTTCCGGAAATCTCTAAATCAACCAAAGATTTTTTTTTTAAACTTAAGGAGAAATTTCCTGAAGTTAATTTTTCCCTTAAAAACGATGTTGATATTGGAAAAATTGATGTTATTATTATCTTAGACACTAATAACTTAGGTATTGTAAAATTTTCAAACAATTTTAATATAATAAATTCGAATATTCCATTTGTTTTTTTAGATCATCATTTAAATCTGGAAAAGGAGTATAGCAATAACATTTCGTCTTTAAATATCATAGATGATAAGTTTTCTTCGACGGCAGAGATTATATTCGAAATGTGTGAATATTTCAATGTTAAAATATCGCTTCCTTACAAATATCTTCTCATTGCCGCGATTTTAACTGATTCTGGGTTTTTCAAGCATGGAAATAACGATACTATATTACGAGTTTCAAGGCTTTTAACCAACCAATTGAATTATCAAGAAATCCTATCAATGCTAAAAGCTGAAAAAGAAATTTCCAAAAAAATTTCAAAAATAAAAGCAATACAAAGAGTCCAGTTAATTCAGCAGGGGAATTGGTTGATTGGATTAACAAATATAGGAAGTTACGAAGCAAGCGTAGCCTCTTCACTAATTAAATTAGGATGTGATGTAGGAGTTGTATATTCTGAGAAAAAATTGGATTATAGAATCAGTATAAGAGCCAAGAAAAATACTTGTTTAAAAACAGGCTTACACTTAGGTAAAATTTTAAAGGAAATATCTGAAGAGTATGGAGGAAGTGGTGGTGGACACGACGGTGCAGCGTCATTAAAAGGCAATGTGGATTTAAAAAGAGATATAGATATAATTTTAGATAAAATAAAACAAGTTTTAAATAAATAAAGATTTTTATAAAAGAGAATTCTAAGGTTCACTTTTGCTATGTGTTTAATTAAATTTAACAGTTTTTCTTTCCGTTATAAGAAAAACGAGGTATATCAGCTAAATAATATAAATTTAAAGATAAACGAAAATAAATTTATTTTATTAGCAGGCGAAACTGGTTCTGGTAAAACTACTTTAATAAGAAGCATGAATGGGTTAATACCACAATTTTATGCTGGATTTTACAAAGGAAGCATAGAAGTAAATGGAAAAGATACAGTTGAAACACCTATAGCAGATTTATCTACGGAAATCGGGATTGTTTTCCAAAATCCTGAGAACCAATTAATTTCAATGAATGTAGAACACGAAATTGCTTTTGGTATGGAAAATTTAGGTGTTCCAAGGGAAGAAATGGTTAGAAAAATTAATAAAGTTGTCAAATTAACTGAAATTGAACACCTATTAGACAAAGCCCCATTTGAATTAAGCGGTGGAGAGCAACAACGAGTTGCCATCGCATCTATATTGGTTTTAGAACCAAAAGTTCTTATTCTAGACGAACCAACTGCTTTATTAGACCCATATATGGCTGAAAAAATAATTAAATTATTGAAAAGAATCCAAACTAAGAAAAAAACAACTATTATTATTGCAGAACATCGATTGGATCTAATTATACCTTTTGTTGATGAAATAATATTAATTAATGATGGTAAAATAGTCGAGCACGATACTAAAGAAAATGCCATCAATGGCAATAACTTTCAAAATTTAAATGTTAATAAACCGGTATTATATTCTATAATCAAGCAATTAAAAAAAGAAAAGTTTTATAACGATAAAATTCCGACTTCTGTTCCTGAAGTAATAGAATATTTCAAAAATATAAAATAAAAATGATGGTTGATTTGCATGGATGCTAGATTCCCACTAATTATAATAAACAATGTGGATTTCACTTATCCAAATGGTACTGTGGCTTTAAAAAAAATAAATTTGAATATATACAAGGGAGAAATAATTGGAATTATGGGAATGAATGGAGCGGGAAAAACCACTTTGATTAGAACTTTAAACGGACTAATTCGGCCATCTAACGGTAATATATACCTCGAAGGTAAAAATATTAAAACAGAAAGCATCGGAAAACTATCTAAAATAGTTGGTATAATTTTTCAAAATCCACATCATCAAGTATTCTCTAATACAGTTGAAGAGGAAATAAAATTTTCTTTAAAGAGTCTTAATCTAAGTAAAGAAGAAATTAAAAATAAAACTAATAATATTTTAAATACCTTTAATCTCTTAAAATATAAAGAGAGATCCCCTCTGAATTTATCTGGTGGAGAAACAAAAAAATTAGCACTTGCTTCAATTTTTTGCAGAGATCCAGAGATATTAGTGTTTGACGAGCCTACATTAGGACAGGATGCTAAAGAAATCGACTTTTTTGTTAATCTAATTAATAAAGAAAAAGAAAGAGGAAAAACAATTATAATAGTTACTCATAATGTAGAATTTGCAATGGAACATATACAGCGGACAATCTTAATGAAAAGTGGAAATATAATTGCTGATGGTCCTACTAAAAAGATATTAGCTAACAAATTTCTAGTTGATAAATCCTCTTTAATATTGCCGCAAATACGACAGTTTAATATTGCATTAAATGAAATAGGAATTCAATGCCCAGAGGACATAAATTCTAAAAGTAAAATGACAACTTTTCTAATAAATTATTTAAAAACTAAATCAATTAAGGTTCAAGGTGAAAATAACTAGATGTCCTTAGAATTTCTTAATGCATTTAGGTTTCAAAAAAAAGACACATTTGTTCATAATTTAGATCCTAGAACGAAATTATTGTTTTCAGTGATATATAGTATCGTTGCTTTATTATTTACAGAAATTATGCCCCTTTTCTTAATTCTTATAAGTGTATTTCCTTTAATAATACTTGGTAGAATGGTAAAAGAATGGTTAAAAAGTATTCGGGGACTTTCTTTTTTGATACTTCTTATCATTGTATTAAATACATTCTTTTTATCTTTGTCTTACGCAATAGCAATGATACTCAGAATATGTATTATGATAACTGCTTTTTCAATATTCTTCCTAACTGTTCACCCTAATGAATTAGCGCTTTCTTTAATCTCTATGAAAGTACCATATCCATATGCGTTTTCCTTCTCCCTAGCTTTTAGATTCGTACCTACAATAGCATTGGAGGCGCAAAATATTTTAGATGCTCAGCAAAGTAGAGGATATGAAATGCAACAAAAAGGCCTAATAAACCAAATTAAAAATCTTTTCCCTTTATTAGTTCCATTAATAATTTGCTCAATAAAGAGGGCTTTTAATGTGGCGGAAGCTCTTGAATCAAGAGCGTTTGGAAGTGCTAATGAACGTTCGTATTATTATACTATAAAATATACTATTAAGGATTGGTTGTTTACATTATATTTATTTATTTTTCTTGCATTTGTAATTTTCGTTAGAATTCAATTTAGTTTTATGCCAGAATTATTGCATTTTGCCTTGCCAGTTTAAAATGATTGTAAAGGATTTCTACATTAGTGATTTGGATTTGATGTATTCTATTGGAATTAATCAAATCCATAGCGAATTAAAAATTTCTTTAGATTTTTTATTTAACTTAATTGAAAAAATTCAAACTGATACAAATTCTATGGTACAATTTTTTTCTGATAAATATATTTTAAATCAACAACATCTTTTTACGGCTTGCTACTATGTACAAAAAGCATTTTTTAATAAAGTTAATATTTCAAAAAGAAAAAATATTGAATTTCTACTGTATTTAGCTTCTAAACGGCAAATAAAAAATGCAATTGACGCATTTGGAATTAATAATCTTGATTTAGAGTCTGGAAAGATAAGTTATATTATCGTTTCAAATGAAAATAACTTGAATAAAATTAACGATGAAATTTTACAGAATTTAAAAGCAAATGAGATAGAAATAACGCTGAATAATAAAAATGCTGACAAATTTAATCAAATAAAGTCTTATTTTGAAATTTCAAATAATCAAATTAATGCTGTGCTAAATTCTTATGGAGTAAAGAATTTTAGTAATAAATTAGTCGCTAATAACCTTGACAATTTATTTTTAGCTTTAAACGATCTAATCTGTGAAAAAATGGCATTATTAAGCTTAGAAAAAATCCGTATCGATTAGCTTAAAATTTTAAAATATCGTTAGGTTTTAGAAAAGCTATTCCACAGCTATTACCTAAAATTTCAATTCTTATAATTTTATTTGGATTTTCAAGGTTGACTTTATTATTGATACCTTTTGCGACAGTGTCAATTAAATAATTCCTATCAATGGATTCGTGACTCCTTCTCTTTAATCTAATTCTAAAAGAATCATTTTCATAAATAAAATTAGCGTACTGTTGTTGAACAATTTGTTTTATAACATTAATATTTGTTTCACAAACAAAATCTATAGGAATTATCTTCAAAATATATTGAAAAAATTGAGGATCTTTAATTAAAATCTTTTTTATCTTTTGAATTACTTTTTTAGCATCTAAATTTGTTAAAGCTGTAATTAAACCAGAAAACTCTAAATCTGAAATTATCGGATATTTATCACCACACATTAATAATATAAACCATAACTCCGCCTTAGCGTTTGTTTCATTAAATCTGGAAGATGATACCAAAAGATTAAAGTTTTTCGTTTAAATTCACCTTTATATGTGATTTAATCGCTTAAAAGTTTGTATCTTACGTCCTCTTCAGATAATTTTCCAATTCTTAAAAATTTTAATTTTTCGGTCGTACAATCGACTATAGTAGTAGGAATTTTTGATTCAGATTTACCTCCATCAATTATAAAATCAATAGACATTAGAAATTTTTTCGCTACTTCTTCCCCACTTATAGAAGGAGATTCACCCGAATAATTCGCTGATGTTCCAATAATTCCTCCAAAATGACCATTGGATTTTAAGATTTTTAAGATATTTAGTATAATTTCATTCTCCGGAACGCGTATCCCTATCGTATTTCGAAATGCAGATACCTCTAATGGAATAATATTTGGGTCCTTTCTTTTTAAAATGAGAGTTAATTGCCCTGGCCAAAAGAATTTAGCTAATTTTATAGCAATATCGTTAAATTCTGCGATTTTATATGCCTCTTCAATATCAGAGATTAATAATAAAAATCCTTTATTCCGATCCCGAAATTTTATATTATATAATCTTTCAATTAAATTTAGATTTAGGGGATCACCGCCAATACCATAGACAGAATCCGTAGGAAAACCCACGAGACCTCCACAAATTATGACATCAACGGCTTTTTCAAGAAACACTCGAATCTCATCTAACTTCTTACCTACAACCTTTACTAAAAGTCCCATAATCTCAAAAAAGAAATACTATCTACCTTTATTAATTTTAAAAAATATACATAATAATAAGTATATTTAGTAGGTAAATCTAAATATAATATCTTATAAAAGAGAGTGATTTTATGGCAACAGAACCACCTTCAGAAAAAAAAGAAAAAAAAAAATCTAGTTGGGAAAGTGTTGAGGGTTTTGCCACTTTTCTAGGAAAGTGGGCATGGATCATATTAATCATAGAAGGCTTGATTTTCATTATTTGGGGAATTATTGGTTTATCCGCGGGTATTGCGGCAGCATCTTTGGCTCAACAGTCTGGTGTAGGCGGTCTTGTCGCAGGTGATATAGCATATTATACATTCTTCTACATATGGTATCTCATAGGAGGGATAGCAACTATTGTTGTCGCAATTTTGTTAGTCAGACCTCGATTTTCAAATAAATGGGCAGAAAAAGATTATGATTATTTGCTAAATGATGTTATTCAAATTGGTAATATTAGGATTCCCACTATGTTAATTATAGGTGTGATTATAGAGATTTTTCTACAATTCTGGGGAGGCCTAGTAATTTTAATACCATTATTATTATTGATTTTTATAGGCCCGAAGGAATATAAATGGAAAGCTCAATAAAATTCTAAAATTAAAATTTTTTTATTTTTTATAATGTCCTTGAGTCGGTTAATTCTTATTTATCTTTGTGTAGTATAAAAATAAAATTTGAATCATAGAGGAAAAATGCTTTAGAAGAAGGGCTAATGTGTTTTTATTAAGAGTAGAAAAGAAATAAATTATTTAGTTTTAAGCTTATCTAAAACAAAAATTTTCGGGAATTTTAATAATATCCCTAGATTACGCTTCCCATCGCTCCCCTTTTCAGTTCGTAATTTTCTATATCCAAACATGTTCTTTTTAGTCATCATATGGAGGATTGAATATTCGCCATTATGAAAGAACAATGCGTCTTCTGGCGTAACTTTTATCACCAAATCGTAGTTGTCCAATTTACCTCTGGAAAGTTTATAATTTCCATTTTCTGCCATTAAATTACACCAAAAATAGAAATCTTTATCAATTTGATAACCTACATTGATTCGCGCTTTATAATTATTAATATTCTTTAAATTCTTAGGATTTTTTCGCTTATCTTCTATAATACTTTTAAGCAAGCCCTCTAAAGTTATAAATAAATTTTCTTTTTCATATTCTTCCATACAATTTCACTATATAAAAAAATATAAAATATATTTAATATTTTT
>JBHLQY010000017.1:0-35799 GCA_048883105.1 Candidatus Thorarchaeota archaeon
TAACATTCCCATAAGATTTCATTAAATTCGGAGTGATTTTAATAAATTCTTGCAAAAAGTAATGAGTATTATCCCTCACGTCTTCCACTTTATCATTTAAAAGATTAGCAAAATCAGGAAAATTTCTTTCGATATAGTTAGAATTTCTAAGTAAGAAAAAACCTAAAATTATTATAGAATTAATTTTCAATTTCACATTCCTAGAATGAATAAATGGTTTGATTTTCTCAATTATACGTTCTTTAATTAAATCAACATTGTTTTCAGCAATTATACTTAAAATATAAGTTATTGATACTACAAGATCTGAATTCTCTAAGAGATTTTCAAGATCATCAATTAATTTCGCAACTTTTTCAATTTTTTGCTTAGAATAAATTTTATTAATTTTTTCAACAATGTTTCTAAGTGAGGGATACTCTTCAAATTCTTCCACGTCAAACATTATTAACTTAGATATTATTTACTCTAATAAGAATTTTTTGTGTGAGACTATATCCGTGTGGAGAGTTTATTTTCTGAACTTTACTTAATTTCTTAAAACATAATTTTCCACTTGGATATTTTTAAATCATTTTTCGTCGTTATTCTTCACTCCCGTTATGTAATTAAGAAAGTAAAAAACAATAGAGTAAAAGAAAAAAAAAAAATTTAAATTTAATCAAGTTCGTCTGGTTCTACTGCGATATGGCTTAAGAGGTAGTCAATTTGTTCTGCTTTCTTGTTAATATTTAGTACTGTGTGCAAGGAGATTACTTCATCTGCTCTTCCCGGCATTAAAGTTATCGAGCCAGCTCTTAAAATGAAAAATTCAAATACATCAGGAATTTCCTTTTTAAGACGAAGACTTTTTACAGGATATCGTTCAGCTGCGGCGAATATTCCTCTTTTATGGTAAAGCTCATTACGTTCAACTGTCCAATAATCGAATAGAGCATCAAGCCAGACGAAAAATAGAATAAGCAACAACATAAGGGTCATAGCCATGTAGAAATTTGCTGTAAGTCCGGGATTCCAAGTTATATCTGCTATTGTGGGTATACCATAAGTTGGTATAATCCAGAATATTAGCAATAATATAAAAATTACAATAGCCAAAATTAGAATAAAGAATTTAGCAGAACTAAAGTCAAATGCTATAACAAATAAATTGCAAAACAAGACAATAAGCCAGAAAATACCTAACCACTGTGCTGGTTGTTCCCCGATACCAAATTGAATAGGCCATAAAATTGCTGAAGTCAATAATAGAGGCCAAAAGAAAATTATTTTTGGATAAGATCTTAATTTAATTTCTGTAACTGGCTTTGTGGCTTTTTTCTTTTTTTCTGAAGACATTTAGATCACATGTTTTCTATTTTTTTTATACTTTTTATTTAAATAACAGTGTTATTTAAAATAATTATAAATCGGCTATTTAAAGCTTGTTATACCTTAAATAGTATGATTGGATATTGTAATGAAATTGATTCTAAAAAATAGCAAATTTTCTAATTTGAAATTTTCAAAAAATCTGGCTTCCCATTGATAATACCATCCTAAAAGATAACTCTATTTGTCGATTTCCATCATTACTAACACCCATATGACCAGGAAGGAGATATTTAACATCGAGATCATTTACAAATTTTATGGAATTTTGAAGCGTTTTTAAAGACCCTCCAGGAAAATCATATCTTCCAAAACTTCCGCCTGTAAAAACCAAATCTCCTGAAATTAAAATTTTTTTTAAAGATTCATAATAGGAAATAGATCCTAATGAATGCCCTGGTGTATAATAAATTTGAAATGTAAAATCTGAAAAAACTGTAATCTCTTTAAAATTAGTTAAATCATTTATTTTTAGAGGGACAATTTTAACGCCAAAAATACTAGGGCTTATTCCTAGATTTCCAGGGCATATTTGGGATTTATCTCCTTTAGATAAGATTTTTGCTGTTTCTCCGTAAGCAAAAAGTTCAGGAGGTTCATCTTTCATAATTTCCATTAAAGGATACAAACCAATTACATGATCTATATGTTCGTGAGTTAGAAAAACTTTTGTAATATTATTGTAATTAATATTTTGTTTTTTCATGCCTTCAAGCAATGACTTGAATGATAGACTATTTCCTGGGTCAAATAATGCAATTTCGTCAGTTTCTTGGTCAATAATGCAATATTGATTGCAGTCTAACATTTGATTTTCTGAGAAGTAATATAAATTTTTTAATACTTCTTTGCCTCTTTTTTCAGAACTGCTACTTCTAAAAAACATTTTATTTATGAAAAGAACCTTAATTTTAATGTTTTTTCTTTATAAAATTTAATAAATTTCGTAAATAATTAATTATTATGTCAAAAGAACCCAATATTGAGGATTTAAAATCCAAATTAGGTTTTGGAATAAAAATTTGGCTAGAATTTAAGGATGTTGAGAAAAAGAGGAATATTATGGGTTCTGGTTGGGCAAAGTTATTAGAGAATATTAATAAAATTGAAGGTGGCTCTTTGACTCATGCTGCTCAAGAATGTGGTTATTCATACAAATACGCTTGGAATATTTTGAAAAGAATCGAAAAAAGGACTGGTGTATCGCCTGTAATTACAGGTAAAGGAGGTAGTGGAGGGGGAGGGTGGATTAAATTAAATAAATGGGGTAAATTATTACTAAGCACCTACAATAATTTACTATTTGAACTTAAAAAAATTGAAAAAAAACTTGGAGAGAGCTTAAAAATTAACGAATAAATATATTTTGATTTCAATGTCGTCCAATCATTAATAATTATGGGAAGTTGATTGGATTAGTGCTACAGCCGGATATCTTCAGGAAGCTATAAGAATTTTTAAAATAACAATTTATATTTTAATAGAACAAATAATTATAAATAATTTTTAAATTGTAAATATAAAACAAATTTAATTTATGAATAATGTTATTATTTTAGGAATTATAAAGATTTAATAGATTTGATCAAAAAAAATTATAAAAAAAATTGAGGCAGTAAACGGAATGGCTTTACCTCTTCCAGGAACACCCATTATACTTGATATTGGTAGTGCTTACGTTAAAATTGGTTTTGCTGGTGAGCCTGGTCCCCGTTTCGTGTTTCCTTGTATCACGGGTTATGAAAAATATAAATCAGTAATGGTTGATGTTGGTCAAAGGAGCGTCTATGTTGGAAATGATGCTATGAAAATGCGTGGTGTTCTTAAAGTGAAATATCCCTTACAGAGAGGAGTAATTATGGACTGGGAAGAGTATTATGAGATTTTAAATTACATTTTCTATACTTTACTTAGAGTAGATAATCTTTCAAATTATCCCGTTATGTATGCTGAACATCCATTTGTGCCAAGAGAAACTAAAGAATATATCGCAAGAGTATTATTCGAAACTCATAGAGTTAAATCTTTAATAATGTTGCAATCCCCATTTTTATCAATGTTTTCTGTCGGAATAACAACAGGGTTGGTTGTAGAGAGTGGTGATGGAGTAACTTGGATTGTTCCAATAGTCAATGGTCAAATTTATCATCAAGCTATTCAAAAGTTAAATCTTGCTGGAATAGATGTTAATCACAATTTAAAATCGTTGATGATGAGGGAGGGAATCAACATTGAATCTTCAGCTGCAGAAGAAATTTTAAAAGAGATAAAGGAAAAAAACTGCTATTTCGTAATAGATCCAAACAATCCGCCAGTTTCGAAGGATACATATACATATCCAATGCCAGATGGCTCTGTTAAACAAATTCCCAATAATATTTTGCATGAAGCTCCTGAAGTTATGTTTCAGCCTACAATGCTCGGGTATAATATGATGAACATTCCACAAGCGATAATTTATTGTCTAAAAATGACGGATAGCGCTTATTGGTACGACTTGTTATCTCATATTGTGCTTTCAGGTGGAAATCTTTCATATAGCGGATTTGAAGAACGATTTAAACAAGAAATAATAACAATTGTGCCTCAATTGGGGAATATTCCTAGACCTCAAAAGCAGCCAACTCTTATTGAAAGCTACGACACTAGACTCGAAGCAATCGAAACAACACAAAAAATACAAGACACATGTTCTAAATGTGGAGCATTAGTAGACTTATCTGATGGAAAAGAATCATGTCCATTATGTGGGGCGAGTATGAAATTGCCACAAATATCCATAGATTCAGGTGGATCAAGTGATATGATATCTTCCTCTAAAAGAATTTGTCCTTTTTGTAATAAGGAGGTTAAAGATAATTCTTCAATATTTTGTCCTTATTGTGGGAAAAATATCCAAATGACAGATATACCAACTTCAGAACAAATTATAGAGGAAGCGATCACTGCTACAGAATTTAAGGCTGAATTAAACGCATCCGATGAAATTATTAAATTTCTTATTCCAGAAAATTTCCAATATGCTGTTTTCTATGGAGCATCCATCCTTGGAAGCCTTCCTAGTTTCCAGAATCTTTTCATTACTTACGAAGAATTCAAAGCTAACACAAATGTGTTATATAGAGATATTGCAGATGTCTTTAGATAATGAAGCAAATGGTTCTAAAATCATTAAATTTCGATAATTTTTAATTTCAAGCTAAATTTAAAAATTTAAATTTAGTAAATCAAACTAAGGTTAATAAATAATTGAAAACTTCGAAAATTCGGATCCTAACAGTTTTCATATTATTCCTTGTTATATCTTTAAGTTTATCCCCTTTTGTTCTTGCTCGCACACGAAAAACCTATTTAACTGATTTCCTTTTAGAAACTTATATTGATGATGAGGGATTTTCGAATTGTGATCGAGAAGATTATCGCGAAGATAGCGATGATGTGTCTTATGAAGCAACAGCTTATGCTTTAGAGATTCTTGGAGAATATAATTTATTAGAAAAGAAAGATCTCTTTGGAAAAATTGAGGAATCTTACAATTCATCAGATTTTCAAGAAGATTTAGAAGAAGTACTCAATTTCATGTATATTTCTGGTAATATAGATATATATAATACTTATTATATTTTAAAATCTTTAGAAGAAATGGATTATGAGATAGCGGGAGCTTTGGCACTTCAAATTAAATCATACATTGATACTACTGCACAGATTGATGGTGGTTTTTCTGGTTCAAGTACATCTTCTTCATCTAATCTAATCTCAACTTATTTTGCTTTGCAAATTTTAGACTTATTAGATCTCCCTATACTAAATTCAAAAGCATTTATCAGCTCATGTAGTAATCCAGATGGGGGATATGGTGGTGATAGTACTTCCTCCTCAACTATTACTAATACCTACTATGCAATTTTAATTATGGATTTTTATGATGATTTTAATCTATTGCCCTCTGAAGATCTGACAATTAAATATCTTAATTCGTTTTATGTAGATGATGAAAATGACGAAGATAATTACGGGGGTTACTTACCTGATCAAAATGCTGAATATGCATTGCTTAGCAGTACATATATTTGTATAAAAGCAATCTCGTTAATCGATGAGGATGAGTTTGAGGATAAAGATGATACAGCACAATGGGTTATGAACCACCAAAATTTTCAAGACGGAGGTTTTGTCGATGAGAGTGATGGATACGATCAAAAATTTTCTTCAGTAATTAATACATTTTTTGCTCATGAGATATTGAAATTGCTTGGAAGGGAAGAGTTATTAGAAGAAAAAGTATTCATGCTGGAATTCGAGTGGTATGATTGGATAATCTTTGTCATTATATTGATCATACTTATAGCATTGGGCATAGTAGGTATTAATATTTGGCGAAAAAGAAGATTATAAAACATTTTCTTTCCTTTTTATATTTATTCAAAACATTAAATCTTTTTTATAGAAAGCTCTCAAATTTTAATTAGTGAATTTTTAATAATGGAAAAGATTCTTGAAGGAAAAAAATTAGCGGATAAATTAAATCTTGAATTAAAAGCTAAGATTGATGATATTGTAAAAAAAAACGGAACTCGACCAAAGTTAGCTACAATTTTATTAGGAAAAGACCCTGCCTCAAAAGTTTATGTGAATATTAAACATAAAACATGTGATCAAGTTGGTATTGAATCACATCAGGTTGATCTGAGTGAGGATATAAACAAGACAGATTTATTAAACGAAATAGAAAAACTAAATAATGATAATAAAATACATGGCATACTATTGCAGTTGCCTCTTCCAATGAAGCTTCAAGGCTTTATACCTGATTTTCTTGAAAAAATATCTCCAATTAAAGATATAGATGGATTTCATCCAATAAATAGAGGTAAACTCTTTGATTACAACGAAGAATTTGCGCCGTGTACACCTAAGGGCATTATTGCTCTGTTAGAAAATTATAATATTGAAATAAAAGGAAAAGATGTCACTATAATAAATAGATCTAATCTAGTAGGAAAACCGTTAATATTTATGCTTCTAAAGAGAAACGCGACACCGTCTATCTGCCATACATCAACAAGAAATATTGATCATTATATAAAACAAGCAGATATATTGATTGTGGCCGTGGGTCGTCCAAATTTCATAACTGAAGAAAAAATTAAAAATGATGTTATCATTGTTGATGTAGGGATTAATAGAGTTGAAGGCAAATTAGTTGGTGATGTAGATTTTAAGGGCGTGTTTGAAAAGTGTGGAGCCATAACACCCGTACCAGGGGGAGTAGGGCCTTTAACTGTAAGTTTTTTGCTTCGTAATACTTTCACTGCGTTTAAAAAACAGTTAAATATAAATTAAATAAAATTCAAAGGAAAAAAAAATTAATAAATTACTTTCAAAATTATAAAATAAATAATTAAGATCATTACAGAATTTAATAAGATACCAAAAGATTAACTCTAAAATTCATATTATGGCAATTTTGGAAGTTGGCATCAATATCGGAAACCGCAATATTCTTGAGATTCTCTATTACACATCGTCAGACGTTTTAGATCCAAATTTACGTGCTGGTTTTCTTTCCGCTTTAGAAAGTTTTACAACTGAGGTTTTTGGAGATGACATAAACGTAGTTTCATTGGCTTCTTTTAAGCTAGTTTGTTACTGTGAGATGATAGCGCTACCAGGTGAAGATAAGGCCAATTCACAACCATTACTAGCATATGCTATAATAGAAAAAGAAACAGAATCAGAAATTGTCAAACGACTTTTAGAAGAGATTATTCAAAATTTTTTAAATCAATATTCTATTATAAATATTTTCGAAAAGAAAGAAAAATATTTCAGGAAGTTTGAAAGCAAGATCAACGATATACTTGGAGACCTCAAAATGAAAACGGAGGATCGGTTCAAATCACTATTCTAACTTCCTATTCCTTAGAATCTAAGTTAGCGTGATTATATGAGCTCAAACATCGGCCCGGAAGCGAAAGTTGCTTATCAGAAATACTTAGATGCGAGTTCTCTTGAAGAGAAAATAAACAAATTAGAAGAATTTATTTCATTAGTTCCTAAACATAAATCTACAGAAAAAATAGTAGCTCTTAATCGATCTCGTCTCGCAAAATTAAAGCGTGAACTTGAAGAACGAAAACATAGATTAAAAAGTGCAAAAAAAGTTGTAAGTCCGTTCTCAATAAAAAAAGAGGGCATTCAAGTAATTTTCGTTAGTGATTATCATACCCCTGGAGTTGGAAAAACAATGCTATTAAATTACTTAACTGGCGCCGCCAAAGATAAAATTGGCAAATTTACAACTCTTCCTGAAATAGGTATATACGAATATAAAGGAATTAGGTTTCAAATTGTAGATATGCCGTCATTAATGGAAGGTGCATCGAAAGGAATAGGAAATGGTAAAGAAATTCTCTCACAATTAAGATCTTCAGATTTAATATGTTTGTGCATTGATTTATCGAGAGATATTTATACTCAAATGGATGTTTTATTAACAGAATTATCTAACGCGGATGTTAAGATTAATGTCCCTCCTCCTCCTATTAGTGTTGAAAAAACAGGCTCTAATAAAATTCAAATCTATTACATAACAAAGGAAGCCCATAATAACAAAAATATAGAAAAGTTAAACGAAAAAATAAAAGAAGTTGTCCATGAAGCTGGAATTCGAAATGCTATTATAAAAATTTATGGCGAAATTACTATTGGCAAAGTCGTAGATGCTTTAACACCTTCTATAGTATATAAAAACGCAATAATATTAGGAACTAAAGGAGATCTCCCACAAACTGAGGTTGCATTTCATAAATTAAAAAGTAGATTTTCTGATAAATTTCCACTAATTATAGGTACAAGCGTAGAAAAAAAGAATTTTCCTAAAAATTTTGGTGAAATTATTTTAAAATTTTTAAAAAAAATAAAAATCTTTACAATGGATACACATGGGACTCTCGCTGAAAAACCATTGATAATGGATGAGGGTTCCACTGTAAGAGATGTAGCATTGAGGATTCATAGAAGTTTCTTTGAATTATTTGATTATGCTATTGTTGTTAGAGAAAGTGCACGTCAAAAGCGGAAAAAAGTTGGTTTAAAATACACATTGAAAAATAATGATATAATTGAGATTCATACAGTTTAAAAATATAAAGAGAGTCTCTTTAATCTAATAATTTAAATATTATAATAACATTATTTAAATAAATTTAATTAAGGTAATAATCAATATCATCATTCATATGTAATATTTTCGTAATTGCGACAGAAAGTTCATGAGCTGAAACCTCTTCTTTATTTATTAGCAATTTAGCTAAGTTTTGATACTCCCTCCACTTAGTATCAGTTGTTATATTCTTGAGTTTATTACTAAAACTATATAAATTTAAATAAACATCCCTATAACTTCCTTCAGTAACGGATTTAGTACCTAATAATTTGATGGCTTGAGATAATGTGAGCTTGATTCTTTCTAAATAATATTTTAATTTGATTTTCGTGTCTTTTAGATTATCTTTTAATAATTTAACGTCTTCTTGATATTTGAAAAAACCTTGCTCATCTTTTAATCTTTCTGAAATTTCAAGTAATTTTTTACTGATTCCTAATTTTCTCTGGATATTGGTTATTTTTTCTAATTTCGAGAGTAATAAGTCCTTTTCCTGAATTAAATTTTCTTTTTCTTGAAGAGATAAGTCCTTTTTATGAGCCCAAATTGATTTCAAAACAAGATCAGGCTTTTCGATTAATGATTTATCACCAATTAATTTCTTTTGAGATTGTATCAATTCTGAGATAGGCGTGTTTAAAATATCAAAATCAGCCTTTATTCCCTCCCAATTAAGAAAAATCTCTTTATAATCAATGAGAATTTTAATAAATTTTGGAATTAATTTGTTAACAAGTTTATAATCTTCATTATCGGCAATAATTACAAGATCAGTCTTAATTTCGTTTATTGCGGTAAAAAAAACAGAATAATTGCCTAATTCGATATTCTTTAATTCTTGGGAACCTTCAAGAACCACTTCAGACACAAATGACTTTAAAGTACTAAAAAATGAGCTAAAAAGATCTAATTTTCCATCACTGATGTCTTGGAAGCTTTTATCATATAATAATAAACCAGATTCTTGCTGATATAGAAATATGGTATATAACATTGTTTATTTTTTTATAAATAAGTTCTTAATATAGGTAAAAACCCAAAATTGAATTATATTTCCTATTATCTAATTAATTCTTTTTCCTATTTTAATGTGACTTCATAAATTTAATCTTTAATTTTTTGAATCACTTTTGGGATTTCGGAGATTTGTTCTTTATATTTTTGTTCTAAATTAGAAATTCCTTCTGAAATGTTCTTAATGCTTTCGAAAGAATATATTAAATTTTCCAAGTAATCTATGATATCTCCTTTAAAAATCAATATTTTATAATATTCTTTAAAATATTGACTTATTTGCTCAATAGATAATCCTTTATCTACTCTTAAATCAAATAATAATTTTTCAAGATTCAATCTTCCACAATTACAATAAGGATTATCTTTACAATTACAATTAAAAATATCATTAATCCATTTAGTGATAAAATCAATAAATTCTCGTGAAAACTTTTTTCTCTTTTTGATATTTTCTGCGTTCATTAACGATAGTATACTGGCACTAAATAAATTATTGCTAAGATACTTCAAATTAACATTTTTAGCCAAATCCGTAACAATAGTTTTAGTTAAATATACATTTTTAAGTGGTTTCAACTCTAAAGCAAGGTCAATTATAGTATTTACAGTTTTTTGCCTTATTTTATCCATTATTTCTAAACTTTGTTCAATTGTCAGAAATGATTTAGAAATCGCCCGACCTAGGCGCCTAACTTTATGACGTAAATTTTCTTTTATTCGAATTAAATTGCTTGAATTTAATTTTTTTAAGAAACGATTAATATCATATTCTTGATTAATTAATGAATTTCCAAATTCAAATATAGCTTCCATATCAATTCCTTGATTAAACATAGAAATAAATGCAAGTAATTCAGTTAACGATTTATCTTCATTTGGTTCTAATTCATAATCTTTAATCTTTCCATTTAATAGGTTAATAGCAATATTATCCTCGGTAATTTTCATTTTGGGAGAATATATTTTCCCTGGTTCTACTAATAAGTAGGCAAATCCTTTTTCATGTTTTTTTAAACGGCCAGCTCTTCCGAGCATTTGTTCAAATTCAGCGACGGTCAACCAATTTATTCCCATTGCTAACGATTCAAAAATTACTTGGCTTGCCGGGAGATCAACACCCGCAGCTAATGCTGCTGTGGCAACTACACCTGCAATGGTTTGATTTTGAAAATCTAATTCAATTAATTTACGTTCTTCATTTGTTAAACCTGAATGATATGCTCTTACGGATATATCTTTATTTGAGAGATAAGTTGTTAATGATTCACATTTCTTTCTCGTGTTAGTAAAAATAATTGATTGACCTTTATATCCAAATTTGGATTTTTTGCGAAAAGCAGCTCTTACTAAACTTGAGATATGTTTATGTTTTATTTGTTCATTCAAACATAATAATAAATGTCGTTCAATAGGAACAGGTCTATTATTATATTGGATTAAAATACAATTTAATTTGTTTGCTAAAGTGGCAGGCTCTCCTAGAGTAGCACTTAGAAACAAAAATTGAGCATTCTTATAAATCGACTTTAACCTAGCGATAAAACCATCTAATAAATATCCTCTATCAGGATCGATTAATGTCTGAATTTCATCAATAATAATTGTACTGATAATTCCTAGTTTCTCCTTATTCCCACTTCTTAGGATATAATCAATGGCTTCATATGTTGCAACAATAATATTAGAATCAATTAATTCATCTAAATTATCTTCTATTTCTCTATCAAGCAGAGATTCTCCCACTCTCTTTGTAATTTTTAAATTTAATGACTTATATTTTTGTTTAAATTCTTCTGTTCGTATGTTGGCCAAAGCAACTATTGGAACGAGGTATAACATCTTTAATGTTTTATTATCAAGTATTTTTGAAATTCCTGCTAATTCTCCAATTAGGGTTTTACCTCCTGAAGTAGGTGCCATGATTAATTGATTTTTATTTTCTGTAAGAAGGCCTTTCTCAATTGAAATTGCTTGAATGGGTAATAATGTTGAGATATTTTGATTTTTTAAGATTTCTTTAAAAGAGATAGGGATATCGATACCCTTAACTTTGTAATTAAGATATTTCTTACTCAATAATGGATTTTCTTCAATATCATAAAGTGTTATTTCTTTGTTAAACACGGGATTAAAGTCAGGTTTGAATGCACTCAATGCTTTTTCAATATTTTTAAATTTCAAAATTATATGATTGAACAAATTCTTTAATTGGGGACTAACACGATCCTCTGATATTAAGCCTGAGAGTTTACCCTCCCTTATCACGATATCTAAGGCACAATCAGAACAAATAATCTGATTTTTAAAGGATTTAATTTGAATGCTTTTATCTAATATTGTAAATTTTTGTTCATCCATGCATGATTTACAAAATGTTAATTTAATTATTTTATTTTTATCATATTGAAGATCTCTAAGCATTTCCATTATAGATGATAATTCTTCATGATTCGCTTGACTCGAAAACGCAATAAATTTATTTTCTTTAGCAAATAAAAATTTTTTAAAAAGACGAGGATTAACCGGAATAAAACCGTCTTGTTGAATTTTATTAAATTTGAATGGACGCATTTTATTTTTCATATCTAAACCAAAAAAAATACTTCCTTGAAAGAATGGTTTATTAATAAATGAAAAACTCATGCTTTTCGGTCTAAAAGATTTCAGATAAAAAAAATTAATAGTGAAAACTAAATCTTTCTTATAATTACGATTTTTATCAATAACAATAAAATAATTCTTTGAAGAAATACTCAAAAGAAAACACGATTAAAGTTTAAAACTTAACTAAATAAGAAAAATACGTTACAATATAAAAATTAAAAGCCAAATACTTGTTTTATTTTATCGTAAACTTCTTTAATTTGGCGAAGTTTAGCCTCATCGCCCGAGTTTAAAAAGTGCTCAATCCATTGTGCCAAACCACCTTGTTTTATCCAATCCATAAAATATTGAACCGCTTGTTTATCAGCTTCTGACATTTTAAACTTGATATATTTTATATTATTAATTTAAAGTTCTTATATAAAAAATATATAATATAACATGTTTATAATTTTTTATTAAAAAAAATAAATCTTTTTAGAAAAAGGAGATAATGAAATATGCCTGATGTAAGAATTAAGACTCCAAATCTCGATGAAATATTCGAGAGATGGAAAAATAAAGCAGGAAGGACACAACGTAAGCAAATGGAAAAACAATTCGGAACTAAAGGCTCTATGTTTACATTAGATGCGATATCGGCTGCTGAATATGTAACCCCACCAGCCCTAAAAGGAGCCGCTATTTATTTTTCAATAAAGAAAACTGTTGCGGCTTCGACTGGGAAAGAAGAAATTCTAGTCCAAGCGCCTAGACTAGGTCGTGAAACTTTTTATTCTTTCAAAGGATCCAAGGATATTGATAAAGAAAGTTGGAAAGGCGCCGAAGAAGTTCCAATATTTGAGTCAATACAAGCAGTACCCTGTAAAACTTGTCGAGGCAAAGGATATATTGAAGATAATTGTAAGAGTTGTAAAGGAACCGGAAAAGTTGTAGAAAATTGGACAATTCTCGTAGGGGAAGAGCAGAAAAAAGAAAAAAAAACATTTGATTATCCATGTGGAAATTGTTGGGGTACGGGGAAATTACCTTATACTTGTAAAGAATGTGGAGGCCATAAAAATCTCTATAAGTACGAAATACTTCCAGTCCCTTTCAAAGCGGTAGTAACCGGTGTTCCTATACTTCATAGTAGTTTACAAACTAGATATGAAAAAGAAATGGGAAAGGATTTACAGGAACTTATTGAAAAAGTAGAAGGTATAAAATTTAGCAATTTTAAAGATCTTGATAATAAAGCGCAAGGTTCTCTGGGTTATTGGGATAAAAATGTTAAGAAGACAATTAATGCTGCTGGAAGTGATTACAAAAAATATGAAAAAGATAAAGATGCAAAAATTCAATCACAAATATATCTATTTCCAATGATTCAATTAAATTGTAAAACTAAAAAAGGTAAGAAATTCGAAATCTATTCTTTAGGCTCAGCAGAAAACTTTATGATTTATTCTAATTTCTAATTTATGGTTTTTATTTTTTTTATTTTTTATTTATAATTTTTAAGCCTTATGTAAATCAAATTATTAATGATACTTTTTTATTCGATATAAAATGGACTCAGCGATTATATCTTGGAGTGGAGGTAAAGATAGTGCATTAGCGCTTTATTATTTACTTTTAGAAAAAGAATACGAGGTTAAAACCTTGTTAACCACCATCTCCGCCGATTATAATCGAATAAGTATTCATGGAGTAAGAAGGAAATTATTAGAAAAGCAAAGCCAATCAATTGGGATACCTGTTCATATAATCTCACTTCCTAAAGATGTTAGTAATGATGAATACGAGGAAATTATGAGAAATGAAATGATTAAATCTAAATCTCAACAAGTTAAAAATGTAGCTTTTGGAGATGTATTCTTAGAAGATATACGTGGGTATCGAGAATCCAACCTTTCCAAGATAGGTATGAATGCAATATTTCCACTCTGGGGCATTCATTCAAAAGTTTTAGCGAAAAAATTTATAGATCTTGGTTTTAGAGCTATAATAACATGCGTGGATTCAACGGTCCTTGAATATTCTTTTGTAGGTCAATTTTTTAATGATGAATTTTTATCATCAATCCCCTCTAATGTTGATCCCTGTGGTGAAAATGGAGAATTCCATACATTTGTTTTCGATGGTCCAATATTCTCTTATCCAATACAATTTGAAAAAGGGGAAGTTGTATTTAGGGATGAGCGCTTTTATTTCATTGACCTTCAATAAATTTAACTTAGTACTATTGCTCTGGAAATAATAGTTCTAATTTAAATTCTCTTGCCATTTTAATGATCTTTTCATCGAGCCCAATATTTCCAAAAGTACGAGTTTCTATTAAATCACCTCACATTAATTATTTGAAATTATCTTGAAAAATAAAAAATAAAAAAATTTAAAGTTCAAACTCTTTTAATTTAGCTTTATTAGCGGCAACTTTATCGGGCGTAAGATCATACCATTTCCAAAAGATTAATGTACAAACGATTACTAGAATAGCTGGAATGAGAGCAGCATGCATACGAATTCCTAATAGTGCTAATTCAGGTGTTGGGCTTTTAGCAAATAAATCTGCTCTGTCTATAGAACCTTCAACAAATCCAGTTAAAATGTGTACAATAGCAAATACAAGTGCTTGAACTACAAGGCTAAACCTAATAAAGAACGTTTGGTATCCGTAATATATCTCATCTTGCCTTTTTCCCGTATGCACTGCCACATCGTCAAGCACATCAGCCATTGCTGGATAGTCTGCAAACCATTGACCACCAAGTCCAATGCCAAATAGAAATATAGCAATTATGAAGAAGATTATTCCAACTACAAAGAAAATAGGTAGAAAAGTGATAAACATCACGAAACCTGCAATTACACATATTTTTTTATTGTTATTTAATTTATGAGACAATTTTAACCAGAATGGTATTGAGATAAATGCTCCTAAGAGCATGATCCCCATAAGGACACTTAAGAACCATGCTTCCATATCTATAACAAAAATTATCATATAGAGTGCTGATGCTGCTAATAAAGCTACTGCGGCTTGATATCCAAAAAAAACTAACATCTTAAGCATGAATCTTTTATTAGTAATTACACTTTTAGCTACTTTACTAAAAGATTCACGTTTTTCTTCTCTCTCTTTAAGTAATCTCTCTTGGTGCCGAGCTCTGGTTTTTTTATTTTCTCTTATACCTGGAATCATTAAACAAAAAATTACCATTCCAACTCCGATAAGTACCCACGCTTGAATACGGAATGTCTCAGGTACTCCAAATTCAATAAATAATGGAGGGATTATTGATGAGGCAACGATCCCTGTCATCCCTATGATTGTTCCCATACCTGAAGCCGCCCTTCGTTCACCTTGCCCAGGAAATTTATCGGGATACATCGATCGTACATTAATATCCCATAAAGTAAAGAGAGTGTCATAAAGGCAAATACTTGCTAATAACCAGATAAAAATTATCCATTGATCTTTAATTGGATCTAAATTGAAAGGAACTAAAAAAACCATCAAGTAAGTGAACAGCCATGGGATTCCTCCGATGATCACCCATGGAAATCTTCTTCCCCATTTTCTTTCCCATGGCATATGTAGTCGATTCATAATAAAACCAATAAGCGGATCGTTTATTGCATTCCAAATTGAGTATAAGATAAACGCCAAAGCAACTAATCCTACGAATAAACCGATTTGCACCTCGTAGAAAATAAATACATACATTCCAAAAGGACCAGTAATCCATTGTCCAAAAAATTGGTACATACTATAGCTTGCAGTATTAACTTTGGAACATTCATAAATCTCCTTGTCGATTATACTATTATTCTTTGAATTACTCATTGTGGACCTCTTATTGAGTTAAAAATATCATATTTACTAGAATGAATCAATTTTCACACTTTTTTAATTTGTAAAATTTGATTCTTTAAAATTATTCTGTTAAAGAGTTATTTAAATTTTCTTTAGAATTATTATAAATATCTTGTTTTTAGTCTTTTAATGAACTAAAAGTTAGCAAAAAAAATGGGTAAACAAAACGAAATTATTGAGCCATCAAATTTATTTCAAAAAGATGGCTCACTTATGCAAAGAGGTTGGGCGCGAAAACCAATCTTAATATATAACAGGGAAGATATTGGAGCAAAAAAATATCGAATTAAAGAATGGGACCACTATTCAATTTTAAATAAAGAGTATGGGGTTCAGATAACAATCGCCGATATTGGGTATTTAAGGTTGATGGGATTTGTTTGGCTCGATTTTATAAATCACATTAGATTTAGCAAGGATATTATTCAACCTTTCAAACATATAGATTTACCAAAAAGCTCTTTAGAAGAAAGTGATATTATTTTTCCTAGTAAAAATCTGAGTGCAACAATTTCTACTCGTAAAGGAAAAAGAATAATTACGATAGATTATCCAAAATTTGATAATAAAGGATTAAAAGGTGAAATAATCCTTTATGATGATCCTAAGTCTGATAACACTGTCGTTGCAACAGGTTATGACAATCCCAAAATGTTTTATTATAATCATAAAATTAATTACATGCCTGCTGAAGGTATAATGCAATTGGGTGACAAATCTTATAATTTCCACCCAGAATCTTCTTTTGGGCTATTGGATTGGGGGCGAGGTGTATGGCCATACAGAACACATTGGTTATGGGGTTCTGCTTGTGGTAAAGTAGATGGTATCCCTGTTGCTTTTAATATTGGGTATGGTTTTGGAGATCTATCAACTCATACGGAAAATATCATATTTTACGATGGAAAAGCACATAAAATTGATGAAGTTACATTCCATCACGAGAATCGAGATCCAAAAAAACCTTGGCAATTCACTAGCAATGATCATAGATTCAATATGGTCTTGAAGCCGCTTATTTCACACAAGGCAAAATTAAATTTTGGAATTATTATGTCAAATACTTCATTACTTCATGGGCTATATAGCGGAGATATAGTTCTAGATAATGGTGAAAAAATGCACATTGAGGAAATGTTGGGACACGCTGAGGATATTTCTTGGAGATGGTAAAATAAAAATCAATTCTTTTCTGGAATCTCTATTATAAATACCTTATTAAAAATTTCAGGTAAGCCATCAATAATTTTTTTTCGCAGAGTTCGAGTAAAAATTAAAGCTATAATGGCGCTTAAAACAAATTGTATTAACGTATTTAAGAAGAATTCAAATAGCGCAGCGGGAAATCCAAATATTATAAATTCATATATAAAATAACCGAATACCATAATAAGTCCTCCAACTATTACTGCTATTATATCTCTATAATTGAATTTTTGATAATTTTTTCTAGGATTTGCAATAACTCCGATAATAAACCCTTCCAAACCTTTAATGATTAAAGTTGCTGGAGCATAGATCGCATAACCTAAAAATATATCAGCTAAAGCAGAACCAACTCCTCCAGCGATTCCACCAATAACAGGCCCCAATAATAATCCTGCGATCATTACTCCTAAATCTCCGATGTTAATAAATCCTTTTGTTGCAGGAATAGGAATAGCAATAACCATAGTTAGTACGCATATTAAAGCACCAAAAATGCCAATCATCGCCAGGCATAAAGAATTGGACGGTAAAAAATATCCCATAAAAGTTTTTCCTTTTGAGGGAATGTATCTTTTTTCCTTTTCTTCTATTTCACTTTCATCCTTCATTTTTCAAACCTTTAAGATGAATATTTTTCATTATTATATAAGTTTAATAAGTTTATTGGTTATCGAATAATTCAAAATCGTTTATTATTTATTAATCTTTATTTACCCTATAAACATAAATATTTGTAGTGAATTCTATTCGTTAATTTAATAAATAAAATATGGTCGAAGTGGTAAAAAATTCTTGTATGGGTAATATTTTTTAGTATTTTGGGGAGCATTGGAGCAATCTCAGCCGCTGCGGCTTTCATATTTTTGGGTGGAAAAGCTCAAAAATTACTTGTTCCCATTTTAATTGCGTATGCTACAGGAACCCTACTAACAGCTGCTTTATATGGGCTGATACCAGAAGCTATAGAAGGTGCTGGTGATGAGCCACATGTAATAATGTTGTTTGTTTTAGGAAGTATTCTTTTTTTCTTTTTTTTAGAGAAAATAATCATTTGGCGTAATTGCCCAGACGCAACGTGCGATGTACACGCAGCAGCGGGACCTATTGTGCTTATTGGAGATGCGTTTCATAATTTAACCGATGGTATAGTAATTGCAGCTGCATTCTTGACAGACTTTACGATAGGTATTGCTGTGAGTTTTGCTATAATAGCTCATGAAATTCCTCAAGAAACAGGTGATATAGGTATTCTTCTTAATGCGGGATTTTCGATGAGAAAATCCTATTTATATAATGCGGTATCAAGTACAACCACAATACCTGCGGCAATTATAAGTTATTATATTTTAGAGTCAGTTGTAGTTATAACACCTTATATTTTGGCGATTTCAGCAGCAAGCTTTCTTTATATAGCTTTATCAGATTTAACGCCAGAACTTCATCAAAGACTAGGTTTAAAACACAGTATACGACAATTGATTTTTATTTTAACCGGAATTCTAACAATGTTGCTCATTTTTTCATTTACAGTACATAGTCATTAATACATTAAATAATAACTCTAGCAAAATAAAATATCGGGAGTTAAACGATCTTAATCGAAATGATAATGAATCCATCGTCAATAAACTTATTAATCCTATGTAATTATAAAAACAATAGATTACGAATTAAAATATAAAATTATGAAAGAACGAACTTCAAACATATGGTTGGGTATTTTTGGAGGCCTAGTCGTACTTATTATTCTAGTAACAACTATTGTGATAATATTCCAACTCGTAAGGAAATATCTCTAAGAAGAAATCCTATTATATAAAAAAAATATGAAGTTAGAATTGAAAAAATCTATCATTATTTTAAAATTTCATTAGATGCATATGCTGTTAAGATCTTTCCAAAAAACACATGATGGCTCGCCATACTTCCAGAGCCACATTCATGAACAACTTTGCATTCATAACTTAAAATACAATCTTTAATTGTAGGCACTTTAGTTTTTTTTCCCTCAATGATTTTTAGTCCTGCCTCTTTAAATTTATCAGTATTTCTACCTGAGGATGTTCCAGCAGTATTTATAGCATGTTCAATTTTATTCGAAGGAATATTTATCGTAAATTCATTAATTTGGTTTAATAATTCAAAGGTATAACGACTTGGTGCGACGGCAGCAGTGATTATAGGAATCATCCACAGCTCCCCTATCGTTTTCCATAACAAAGCCATAACGTTTGGATTTCCATTTTTATCAATAGTACACATCAACGCCGCTTTAGACATAAAATATTCAATGTACTCATATGGCCTAATTTCTTTCCTATTTTCTGACATAATTTATCTGATTATTAAATTTAAATCAATTATAATATTAATTGAAACAAATATCATTTAAAATTTATTAAAATAAAAAGCGACGATTTATTATGAGTCCTGACCTAATAAGTTTAGGTGAACTTCTAGTTGAGATTATGCGAACAGAAGTCGATACTCCTCACGGAGATATTGGTGCAAAATATAAGGGCCCCTTTCCAAGCGGAGCCCCAGCGATTTTTATTAATTCTGCTGCTCGTATGGGAAAACCATTCAACATTACAACTGGTTTTATCGGAGTTATTGGAAACGATGAGTTTGGAGCAGCAATCGTTAATAAACTAAAAAGAGACGGAGTAGATATCTCTCAAATTAGAATTGCTAAAGATAAAACAACGGGAATAGCTTTTAATCAATATAATTCTGATGGTTCAAGAAAATTTATTTTTGCTGTAGGGGCTGCTGGTGAAATAAATCCTAAAGATGTTAAAGAAGAATATTTTAAAAATGTCAAAGGTCTCCATATAATGGGCAGTGGACTCTCAATAAGCGAAAATTCACGAAAGGCTTGTTATAAGGCAATAAAAATAGCGAAAGAACAAAACCCTGAAGTAATTATTTCATTTGATCCTAATTTACGACCCGAAATGCTAAATCTGAATAAAATTATTAAAATCTGTAAATCGGTTTTAGAATCAACTACTATCTTACTTCCCAGCGGGGAAGAAGCTGAAATATTGGCAGGAGTTAGTGGTGAAATTGAAGCATGTGAAGAGTTATTAGATATGGGACCCAAAATCATTGTGTTGAAACAGCATAAAGAGGGTTGTACTATTTTTACTCACGATAATCGTGATGGAATCGAAGTATCGGGATTTAAAGTAAACGAAATAGATCCAACAGGTGCGGGAGATTCATTTGGAGGCGCATTTGTCGTGGGTTATTTAGCCGGATGGGATTTAAAAAAAGCGGCAAAATTTGCAAATGCTATTGGTGCGTTAAAAGTAGAATCTTTTGGGCCTATGCCTGAAACTACTTACGAAGAGGCTATTAGTTTATTAGAAAAAGCTTAATACATTAATTGTCGTTAAGTTTTTATCTGGTCTTCAAGCTCCATTTTTGAGCGAGAAGTTTTTGGCAGATCAATTAAATGTAAAGAATATACATTTGCTGCTACTATTTGATCGTTCTTTATTTTATAGTATCTAAATCCTGGAGCTTTAAACTTATATTTTAATGATATAGGTCCAATTGCCTGAGTTTGAAATACAAAAGGTTTATCTACATCAAACCAAATTTTTAATTCTTTCAAATCTCGGAATTTTTTGAAAAAATCTCTATATCTATTAGTATAGATTTCACAAGGAATCTTTACGTATATTGGGAAAAAGAAATACCCGAAATTAATTCTTTCAGTTTCCCTTGCCTCTTTTAATCTAAATTCTTTAAGGGTGTGAGTATGACCACAGAGTACCAGATCTACTTTTCTTCTGATGATTTTATCTGATCCTGTAAAAATTTTTAGTAGTGTGGCCCAATTATACATAATAGTCTGATATTTTAAGTTTAATAAACGATCTACTCTAGGATCTCCTAAATATTTATCCAAATTATTCTCGTAAAAATCTCTCCATTCTATTTTTCGGTCTAATTTAAATAACCGTTTGAATTTCCTTTGTTTTAACGCATTAAGACTGGGAGATATAGGAGGCGTGTGCATAACAATAATAATTTTTTCATTATGAGACAATCTTATATACGATCTTAATAAATCGACTTGGTAATCTTTTATTCCTTTAGTAGATGGTCCACCGCTAAATAGATCATGTACATCCGCAATAGAATCGTGTCCTGTATCAATAAAAATAAAATTATATTCATCACCAATTTTCAATATATAGTTCAAATTAGGATTTAAATATTTAAAATAATCTTTTATGAACTTATCCTTTGATCGTATAACTGTAAAATAATTAAAGAACTTAATATCGTAATATCCTTTAATATCTTTATGTTTCATTCCAAAAATCTTATGTGCTTTTGCTATTCTTAAACTGTAATGACCCTTACGATAATCGTGGTTGCCAACCAGAGTAAAAATTGGGGCTAAAATTTCTTCTTTATTAATATATTCCTCTTCAGTAAAATATGGATATTTATCCAATCCCCTATTTATGCCAAGTAAGATTTCAATAAACACGAGAAAATTGTTTTCATATTGATAATTTCCTCTTGCTATATCAATATAATCAACTAGATCACCCGTCATTAGAACAAAATCCAATTTTTTTTCTTTAACTCTCTCATTAATATAATTAATTAATTTTCTTATGTTTTGATTGAAATTATACTTCGCATAGCGTAATTTTTCAATATTTTCTGCCTGAAATTCTTTCCTAAATTCGAAATCTCTCGTTAAAATAAAATAAGCATTGCTGGAAATTTTCTTTTTCTGGCTTCTATATCTTCTAATTCTATCTTTTGCTTTATCCTTTAAAAATTTCGCAATAAAATCGTTTCTACGAGCAACATGAAAATCTGTGGCATGAATAAATCTAAAATCAGCCCAATCTTTATCAAAAAAAGCAATTGCGTGATAATTAATTTTATTTTCAATTAAGTTTGGAATTTCATGAACGATATCAAATATTAAAGAAGATCTACTAGTCTTAATTAAAAGTTTACGAATCTTTTTAACGTTTTTTACTTGAAATTTGATTTTATAAAGAACATTTCTCTCTCCAAAAAGGTCGTCAATCTGCAATAATGTATTAAAGATATCCCACACCATACAATGCTCTTCTTTTAATACCCCATATTCTCGAAAATCTAATTTCTTTATTTTATTAATCTCTTGTATTTGTAAAGGATATCTTTCACCTCTTCTTTTGGTAAATTCACCTCTTTCTTTTAGAATAGGTTGAATGAAAATATTCAAGTGATAAGATTGTAGAATTTCTTTAGTACTCTGCCCTGGAATTGCGATTATTAACGCATCAAAAACAACTTTTTTTTTAAAAGCTCCACTCTCGTCTATAAAATCTCTTAAATTTATCAAAATAGGCTGTCCAAAATTTGGCTTTATAATTATTGGATATTTGCCTTTTCTCAAATCTAAATTATACATCTTTTTAGAGATTTTATTGACTTAATTGTTATTTGTTATATTATTACGAAATATTTACAAAATAATTAAGGTTTATAATAATCAAACTATTTCATGATTAAGAATTAAAAACTTATTTAGCAGTATCAGGGGAAATAATTATATCCGAAAAAGAAGAAAAAAGAGAAGAAGAAATTTTTATGAAATATATTAAAGAAATAGAAAAAATGATTAAAGAACAAGTTGATCAAGATAACCACCAGAGATTTTGAAAAAGTTACCAAATAAATATTGGTTATTTCCTTAAATTTTTTTAGAAGAAGAATTGATGGCTCTTTTTTAATTCAAACAAGAATGGTAAACATGAGAAAATTAATAATCACATCCTCTTTTTAATTATTCTTTTTATTTTAATAGATTATATTCCAAAATATTCAAAAGGAATATAAACGATATAAAAATATGAGTGAGGAAAGATTATACCAACCAGATTTTAGTAGTATTTTTGGAAAAGCATATTCCAATGCCTTTCTTTATGGTCAAGTTGATACCTTAGTCTGGCCTGTTTTTAACGACATTGAAATGTCTGACTCATTAAAAAATCTTTTAAAAATAACGAATAATGAGGATCGAGAATATTTTTATCACAGAAAAATAAGTTTAGATGACGAAAAAATAGAATTAAATTGTTCTAATATTAATTTTGCGTTAATTCAAGCATTGGAATTAGGAAGAGAATATGGTATTACTAACTCTGATTTACTTGCCGTAGTAAGGAAAGATCCGAGAATTTTTAAAGGTGTCTTATCTTTTAATCTTTCTAATTCTTCATCCAATACAGATGTTATATCAAATTTAAAGAATATCGAAAAAAAAATAGATATTGTTGGTATAGTTTTCTATCCATCTTACACTAAATTAGATTTAACCAATGAAAAAAGCAAATCTTTTAGAGAATTTTTAAATTATTGTAAGAAAAAGAATTATTTCATTAAGATTGATATTGGAAATTTAATGTTCCCTGAAAATTATCCTGAATTTGCATCTTATGAAAAAATTAAATCTTTTCTCTCGAGAAATCCAAATAATATTTTTGTTCTAAGCGGTTTGGATATTTCTGGAGATATTAATCTGTATTATCAACTAATGAAATACTTTAATAATCTATGGATAGAAATAGATCCGCGGACTTTCGGAGGTATGACTCCAACTGATTGTTTTAAACAAATTTTCAATTTAAAAGGATTTGTTCAAAATTGTTGGTATAGATTATTAATAGGAAGTGCGACTCCAACTTTAGAAATCTCACAAGTTGTACGAGGCTTTATAGAAGCTACTGAAGGACTTCCTTTTTCGCAAAGATGTATTTTAAGAACGTGGGCTTTTCGAAATGTTAATAGATTAAATTCCTCTGTGTTTATGCCCGAATCCAAAGTTGATTTACAAGATTATAAAACTGTTTTAACTATAGATCAGATTAAAACTATTGAAAACGATAATGAAATTCACTTTATTTATAGGATTCAGCTTAGAAGCTATAGCATAACCCAATTAATCTTTTTAACTAAATTAATTAATAATGTTTTTAACGATACTGTCAATAAAAATCCAACCTTACAGAATGGTGAGATGTTTATAAGATCTTATCATACTACTACATCCTTACTTATTAACGAGCATGAATATGGTAATTATCTTGATTTACATTACAAATTTGCTGAAATTTCAAAAAAAGATAGTTCTAACTTTTTACATACTGTCAGAGCCTTGGAAAATCGAGCAGATTTCAATCCTTATGACCATCAATTAGCAACCGTCTACGGCAATAGGCAATTAATTCTTCCTATAATAAATAGAAAATTAGATATTGGAAAGCGAGAAAATTTCTATGCTCTGGTAACATTTGGACCTAGAACATTTTTTCTATTTATTAAAATAAGGTTTTTAAAAGAAAAATAACTGTATCAAAGGATGTTAAACTCCGAATCCCTTTTATAAATGCATTGAAAAAATGCACAAAAGAATATATCTTCAGCACTCTCCTATATGGGTTTGCTGTGCCCGTTCGTTGTCGGGCAGATAAAGAGACGCTATTGCGTCTGGTCAGCAACGATAAGAGAATTTCAGCTATTTTTTTCTTTTCTTCTTTCCTTTTTTTTAATTTTGTTAATTGAAATTAAATCTTTTGCTCCAATTATGAAAAATTTTCATATTTAAACTTATCTATAAAAATTTGAATTTTATTTAAAAAATCGGAAAAAATCAAACATTTAAATATGAGAAAAGGGTATATTTCATAGATATTTTTTTTAATTGGATGATTTTATATGAACAATTATCTATTTGTTTCAAAGAGTATTTTAATAAAAAATCATCTAGGTAATTTTTCATATTTAAATGAAAATTAAGTTTTAAAAGCTTTAATTCTAATAACTTATCAATTAAGAATATAATAAAAATATGGTTTATAAAAGCGATAAAATGTCTGAAGGCGAAGAAGAGAAAAACAGTAAAGCGGAAAAGGACATCGATAAAGTAGATAAAGAGTTCTTATCCAAAGCTAAAAACTCAAGAGATATGATTGATAAAAAGTTGAAAACCTTCGAGAACACGATTAATGATATTTCAGAGAAAATTAAAGAAGATAAAGAAATAGACAAAGAAGAGGACAAAAAAGAATTCTCTCAAATTCAGAAAGAAGCACAGATTCAATTTGAGTCCATTTCAAAAAAAATAGCAGACAAAAAAGATTATCTTTCGGCTTTAGAAGAAAAAATTGCTGAGCTTGAAGAAAATTATAATCAGAAAATCGAAGAAAATACTACTTTAGAAGATCAATTAAAAATTACAAGGGAAAGTAAAGAGACATTAGACGAAGAATATAAAGAACTACTTAAAAACAATGAAGAATTGGTAAAAACTTATGAAAATAGACAAGTTGATTTGATTGTCCTTACAGACAGTATAAAGGAAAAAGTTGCGACCCAAGATGACATAAGATCAAAAATCTCAAAATTGAATAAAGAAGTTGAGGAACAGGAAAATAATATCGTCAAGCAAAGAGAAGAGGCAGAAATTATTGAGAAAAAATTGAAAAGTCTTAGAACTGAAAGTGATAATATTAAAGTATCAATTGATAAAAATAAAATTGAGTACCAACATAGTGAAGAATTAGCAAAGGCAAAAGAAGAAGAATTAAAACTATTAAACGAACAATTAGAAAAAAAAGAAGAAAGAATAAAAGAAATTGAAGCCTTGGGTAAAGAGTATCATGAAGGCTTTCCTGAAATGGAAAAACAAAAGGAAACATATGACGAACTTCTTGAAAAATATAAAGTTCAATTGACGGAAAAACAACAAACTATGATTGATATTGAGTCTCGGATACAAGAGCTAAACGAATCTATGGAAGCAATAAAAGAACAAATTAACGTAAAAGAAGATTTAATCAATGTTAGCGAAAAAAGATTAGAAGATATAAAAACCGCTATTGAAGAATCAACCACAGAGTATAAAGAGAGAGAAGATCGGCTTATCGCTTTAACTGAAAAAATAGATCATTTAACGCCAGATTACGAGAAATTAGTTAATACAAAAGAAGTTATTGAAAAGAGTATTAGTGATTCTCGCACGCTTTTCCAGAATCTAAAAGATGAATTAGAATCTCAAGAGAAAGAAATCAGAGATAAAGAAGCGAGAATCCATAGATTAGAATTTTTATCGTTTATATATAGGGCGTCAAAGTTTTTTGGCGGAATTTTAATAGTCTTAGGTATTATTTTTATATTTTTAAGTATTGGATATCTTGTTAATATTGTAAACTTTGGTGATGCTAATAACTTCTTCATCTTTATTTTTTTAATAATCGCTGCTGGGTGTAGTCTTCTTTCAGGAATATTTCACCTAGAGAAATCTTAAATCATAAAACTTCTTTAAATTTAATAGGTAGATCTAACGTATAAAATTTCAAATTTTAAAATTTAGATTGATTTAGGTTTGAACGAATCGGAACTGGAAATAATTCCACTTGAAGTTGAGAAAAAGTATGGAATAAAAGCTGGAGTTTTATATGGAATAGGTTGTGGAATTGGAGGATCAATATTTATTCTATTAGGTACAGGAATCGGTATTGCGGGACCTGGTGTTTTATTAAGTTTATTACTTGGAGGAATTTTGATTTTATTGATTGCCCTAAATTATTCCGAGCTTTCAGCGAGTCTACCAATTTCTGGTGGGGCATATAACTTTAGTAAAGAAGGTATTGGTGGTTTCTCAGCGTATATTATAGGTTTTTTTTTATGGATTGCTAGTATCGCCACTTTTTCCTTTTCTGCCCAAGCGTTAGCTTTAATAATCGTAATTTTTTTTCCTTTCTTGAATAATTATTTATTTATAATCATTATTTCAGTGTTTTCAGGTTTATTCATAAGTATAGTATTTTTCAGGACTCAAAGATTTGCGGTAAGAACTTTTATCATATTAACAATAATATTAATAGCAATTTTCTGTGTTTTTATTTTTTCGGGATTATTAATTTCGCCATATACTAATGTATCTGGGTATAATCCTAATTTTATTTATTCTAAAGCAAGCTTTTTCGGTGTAATACAGATGTTTGCTCTTCTCTTTATATTTTTTACTTCTATTACTTCTAATTTAGCGTATTTTAACGTAGATTTAAAAAATCCCTCGAAAAACATTCTCAAAGTAAATATTCTTGCAATATTAATTACCTTATTAATTTATTTGTCAATAAGTTATGTTGTATTAATCAATATTGGCAATAAAATAGATAGAATAGGTGATTCTCCTATTTTATTAGGGGAAATATTATCTGATATATTAGGACCTGTTGGGTTTTATCTTATGGGTATAGCTGCTATTATATCAATATTAATTGCTATGAACGCGGCTCTTGGTTCTGCTGTTAGCGTTTTTCAAGCTTTATCAAGAGATCATTATTTCCCCAAAATATTTAACAAGGTGAGTAAAAAATCTAACGTTCCAACATATTCATTAATAATCACAACAATTATAGCAATTTTTTTTACATTTTTTGCTATAATTTATGCTAATATTGGATTAACTGCCGAGATAACTATTTTCATATATTTTTTTGGATTAGCATTTGTTAATTTAGCCGCAGTTAATTTAAGATATAAGAGGAAAGAATTAGATCGACCATTTAAAGCACCATTTTTTCCTTTTTTACCAATTATTGTCGCAATAACTTGCCTAATATTAGCGTTTATTTTAGAACCCAGTGCAATTATTTTAGGCTTAATTATTTTCGCTATTGCGGTAATTTACTATTTATTAACTATAGCCGATCGTTATTCTTTAGTAATTACATTAGCAGGAATAAAATTAATTTGTTTAATATTTGTAGGCCTTTTCATTTGGATGATTAATAATGTAAGTGTAATAAGTGTGACTATTAGCGGCTTTAATATCTTTTTTCATTATGTTCTTTTGCGAATATTAATATTTATTTGTATTTTCACAATTGGGACAATAGTACTTGATATAGTCCCGCTTCGAGAGTTTATTTATTTTTTTACTAAAAAATTAGATAAAGAAAGAGTAGCAATTGACCTTGGATTCGGGCAAATAATTGAATTAGATAAAATGAGATTAAAAATTCTTCAAAGGGTAAATTTAGCTATAGCAATTGGTCAAATTATATCCTCGTTATTTGTTTTCTTTATGATTTATTTATTTGGAATTGAGATTGTCTCAATTGAAAAAATTACTATCGGAAATATAAATATTAGTCATATAATGGCAGAATATTTCTGGCTGGCTGGTTTAATTTTATTAGGATGTTCTCTCTTGGTTAGCGGTGTTTTAATGATATACGTAAATCGTGAAGTATTATCGCTCGGAGTTTAATCTGAAAAGAATATAAAAAAAATTCTTTTTTAAAATGGATTTTCCTAAAATAAATCTTCATACTCATACGATATTTTCTGATGGTAGAAATAGCATTAAAGAGATCGTAATGAAATCCCTCAAAAAGGGATTAAATTACCTTGCAATTACTGATCATTTTTCAGACTCATGGAAATCTAGTGTAATTCCTACATTAAATACGACTGAAAAAATTCAGGAATATTTATCACAGATATCGGACTGTCAGAACTTTTTAAAAAATACTAATAAAAATATGAAACTCTACAAAGGTATTGAGATTGATATTGGAAGTTCTTTTAATTTTGTAAAAAGGTTTATCCTACCAGTCAAATTTGATTTAATTTTATTTGAATATCTCGAAACTCCAGAAGGTTTAGCTTATATTAGAAATATTATTGAATATTGGAAAAAATCTAATCCTATTAATAATAGCTTCCCATTATTAGGCTTAGCTCATTTCGATCCGTCAAATTTTATGTATCAAAGCTTAGATCAATTAATATTTTTTTTAAAAGAATATAACATATATTTCGAGTTTAACTCAAATTATTACGAGTATTTTTCTCGAAGAAATGAATTTTTTTTTAAAAAATTAAAAAAACAAAATATACTTATAGCTATAGGGAGCGATGCTCATAATTTAAGGGGATTGGATGAGATAGAAGAACCTTATGAAATGATTAGAGTTTATAATCTTGAGAAAAACTTAGAATTATTTTTGGAAAAATTGGAAAAGAGATAATTAGGAAATTATTTGTTTCTTGGTTAAATTAAAAAATTTAATTTGACTTTTCCACTCATTACTTTTTTACCACTTAGTTTTTCAGCTTGATATTCAAAATCTACGATTTTTTTATTATTATCAGTCTTGATGTCAGAAATCTTTCCTTTAAATCCTATTACTTCGTCTGGATAAACGGGATTCTCAAATTTTACAGTAATATTACTTAATGCTTTTATATCACTATCAATCCAATCAATTATCCATTTAGGGATAAAAGAAAATAAAAAATTGCCAGCTACAAGCACATCATTATAACCTAATCTTTTCACATATATTTTACTAAGATGCATTGGATTAATTTCCCCTACTAATCTGTTATATCGCTTATAGGTTTTTTTTTCAACTTTTATATTTAGAGGTGGAATAAGTTGCCCAATCTTTATCGTATTTAGATCTAATTTTTTATCTATCATTTAAAGTCTATCTAATGTAATTTTTTATAATCTGAAAAAACATATATGATTATCAATAGCATAAATATCATCATTTTCATCTAAAACAGAAAATTTAAAAGTTATAGAACAGTAAACTCTTTTCTTTCCTTTTTTTTCAATTGGTTCTGATAATTCTGCTTTTATTTTATATTTTTTATTCATTAAAAGGGGCTTGAAAAAATCTACTTCTGAGCCTACATGTATAAAAGCTTTAACCAAATTTGAGAATAAATCTGGTCCATTTTTGGTTAGAATTTGCTGAACTAAAGGATTTGTAAGGCTCATTAAATAACCAGGATGGATTATTTTACCCTCAAAACCTGCTTTAATTGCTGTTGAATCGTCTCTAAAAATTAAATTATTATCTTCAATTAATTCGCAATATTTTAAAATCTCCATTTCATTTGGTTTAATTTCAGTAATACCAATTTCTTCCATGTTTTTTTTCAATCGCCCATTAAGTTCTTCTATTTTTGATGAACTAATGTTTGTCATAGTTTAAACTCTTTTAAAAAGAATTTTTAAATAATTAAATTTTCACAATTTAATTTCTTCTATTAATAAATGAAAGTTAACATAATAATTATCTTTTTATAATCGAAGTTTCTTAGTTTATATTATGGATTTAGAAGAAAAAATAAAATTAGCTGCAAAATGGATCACCGATTCAAAAAAGTTAGTGGTTTTTACAGGTGCGGGAATATCAACAGATAGCGGATTACCGGATTATAGGGGACCCGAGGGTGTTTGGACAAGACGCGATAAAGGGTTACCTCCACCTAAATCACCTTCATGGGATCAAGTAACACCTAATGCTGGACATATGGCTATTGTGGATTTATTAAAAATGGGAAAATTGGATTATCTTATCTCTCAAAATGTTGATGGACTCCACGCAAAATCAGGGATCCCTTTTGAAATCATGGCAGAATTGCATGGAAATATGTACTTCATGAAATGTTTAGGGGAATGTGGAAAAAAAATGACATTTGAAGATGCTGGATGGAATAAAAAAAAGTGGGGGAAAGGATATCTCACCCATCGGATAAGAAAAGGTCAGCCTAATTGCCCTAATTGTGGGGGAAGACTTATTAATAGTATTGTAAACTTTGGGGATCCTTTACCTCAAGACGAATTATATGAATCAATAAGAAGATCTGAACAATCAGATGTCTTTTTTGTTATCGGCTCTTCCTTAGTCGTAACACCTGCAGCTAGTATGCCTGGGATTGCTAAAAAAAATGGGGCGAAGCTAATTATTTTAAATGCGGGTGAAACGCCTTATGATCAAGTAGCTGACTTAAGATTTTTTAATACAATAAGTGAAGTACTTCCTCCAATCATGGAAAAAGTAAAAGCTACGGTTAAAGGAAGGCTTTAATTATTTCAATTTAGCAAAAATTTTTTTATTTCTGTCGAGTTCTTTAAGAATTCTTCTTCCTTCTTTATTAAATAAGGATAGATTAATCTCACTACTTCTACTTAATGAACCTGTAAAAATAAATTCATTTTCTGCAAAGATTTCAATATTTTGACTCGCATATTGAGGATCTGCTTGAATTATAATCTTTTTTTTATCAATTTTAATATCTAATTCAATTGGTTTTTTCATTGAGTTCTTCTTCTTATAAGGGATTTCTGTAAGTTTTTTCCCTCTCTTTGGTTTAATTGGAACTATTACTACATCTTGACCAAAAGAATAAATCTCATATATTAATTGCCTAGTACCATAATCTCTAATATCAACAACAGGGCGCGCTAAATCTTTATCTCTAAATCCGTGTGGAACCTTTACTGTCATTTTTAGGACTAAAACATTTGAAATATCTCCTCCTTCTATGAAAATAATTGTATCAATAATAGAAGGGAGCATTCCTAATTCTACACGACCTATAAATCTCTGGATGGCATCTATCGCAGAGGATGAATGAACTACTCCAATCATACCTACTCCTGATAAGCGAAAATCAGCGTAAATCTCAAAATCTTTTGTGGTTCTCACCTCATCAAAAATAGTATAATCCGGTCTTACAAGCAGTAAAACATCCGCAGAATTTTCTAGGCTTCCTTCAAGCTTAGTATATTGTGTGATCTCTGGTTCAACTTGTAAATCTCTTACGCTTTCTAATGTTTTTACTACTTTATCTCGTTCTAAATAATAATTTGCCAATGCTGCTGAAAACGTTGATTTTCCCGCACCTGGAGACCCCGCTACTAAAATACCTTCTGCCTTTTGTAATCTTTCTCTTAATCTACTATCAATACTATAATCATCTAAAGTTAAGCTAACTAAAGGGCGAACTGCTGTAATTTCCACATCATTAGAAAAGGGAGGTCGAGTGATAACAATTCTAAATTCTCGTAATTGTGCAACTACAGCGCCTTCTTTTTCAATTTCTATAAAGGAACGTTCATCTTCTCTTACATTTTCTATTATTTCAAGAGCTATATCTTCTATTAATTTATTGCTAATAGACTCATTATCTATCTTTACTAAATGCCAATCACCTGGAGCACCCTTTTTCGCATAAGGGGGCAAATCTCGTTTAAGATGTACGCTCATAGTTGTCTCATCAAAATAATCAAAAATTTTAAGCTTTATAGGTTCTTTTCTAAGGGGTGGCTTTTTTTCCCACGCAAATAACACTTCTAAACCTTCAAAAATACCTACATCTCCTTGAATTCTATCGGCCGTAATTAACACCGCATTATTATCAAGGGCCGATTTTCTAATAAGTGCATCCAATTCTCCACCTGGAGCCATTTTTATTTCTTCCCTAGTTGGACGCTCACCTACAACATTTAGCTTTATTTTATTTGAGTCATGCCATTTTCGTAGCTGTTTTAATACATTTAATCCGTAGAAACCAATCTCCTTATGTATATTAGTTCTATATTCTACTTCTGCGATAACAATATTAGTAATTTGAATTTCAGGATAATCTCCTAATTCCCCATCTTCAATAAGACTTAGAATTTGGCCATTAAAAATAACAGAAGTGTCACATGCAAATTTATCTGGCATTAAAATCAGGATCTATATCTTTATTCATAATCTGAAAATTCTTCACATTATAATAAATAGGCTTACTTAGCCTGTCTACTGTTGCAACAATTAATTCCTTGCGAGAGCTCATGGCAACTCTAGAAATTTTGTCTAATTCTCTTAGTTCTATTGGATCTCCCTCAAAAACAGGGAAAATTAAATATTTAGCAGAATCTTTTTCGTAATCTGCACCTCTTTTATACACCCGAAATTCAATTCCATCTCCATATCCCGTACGAACTATATATCCTCTCTTTCTTAAATCCATGTAGATTATATACTTATGCCATAATCTTTCGTCAAATTGAGTAAAATAAGTTAATAAATCTTCAAAATCGTATTGTTTCTTATTCTTATCATTATCTTCCCATATCAGTATCCTATGCCTTTCACTAAGGAGCAATACTTCAACAGAATCTAAAATTAAAATTTCTTTTCCTTCCCTATTTTTTTCAACATTCCCTATATATGAAATCTTGTAAAATTCTTCAATTCCTTCAAGATCAGAAATCACCACTTTATCTTTCTCTATTGCGCCTTCTACTTGAATTTTCTCATCAGATTTTTCTGTCATATCCTAATTGATATTTATATTTTCTAATTAATGAATTTAATCATTTCTTTACCCAATTAGAAAAATTAATTTGGTATCGAGTATTTTTTTCCTTAACTATGAAAGAACTGCTGGAAAAATTGCTAATTCGATTAAAGGGCGCAAAAAAAGTCCTATTTATGGGTATTGGTGAAGAAAAAATGACGGATGATGGAGTAGGACCTTATATTACAAGTGAATTTCTAAATTATTCCAACGAAAAATTCTTATTTATAAATGCTAATATTGATCCAATGTCAAGAATCGATCAAATTGTGAATTTTCATCCTTCTCATTTAGTTATTTTGGATACATGCACATTAAATGCCCCTGCTGGCACCGTTGCTCTTTTAGAACGAGAAAATATAAGTGAATTCGTGCCAATATCTTCCCATACAATACCAATTCATATAGTAATTGATTTAATCGTCGAAAAAATCCCTAATTTAAGCGTATTTATGATCGGTTTTGTTCCCAAAAGTCTTGAAGGATTCGAGGAGCTTACTTTATATAAAGATAGAGAATACACTATTGATGATAAAAACGAAAATTTAGACCTACCTTTTTTTAATTTTCAACTTACCGAAACAATTCAAAAAGTAGCTGACGAAATGATTATTATTATTAAAGAATTAATTAAAAAGTTGTAAAATTCTCTCTTGTATCTTTAGTATAATGATATAGATCGTTTTTAAAAATCTTTAAAATTACTTTGCCCCACATACTGAACAATCTTCTCTCTTTTCTAAAAGATAACTTTCTAAAGTGTTGGAAAATAGGTCAAATATGATTCGATTGGGGCAGTCTTTTCTATGGATTGCTTGAATTAATATGTTCACTGCTAAAGTCGAAGAAACCATTGCTGTTAAGATAATAGTTGCTCCAAATTCTAGATTTTTAAAATCACGGCTCTCCAGCTCTTTCCAATCTATTCTCTCAAATGATAATATATTGTCTTGTGAAAATTTTTTAACCTTATGTTTATCCCAAACAGAACACAAAATTGCTTGAAGACATTCGTAACATGGTTTATTTCCGTCTGAAGCTTGATATAAAATCATCCCTGAATATCCAGAAAAAGGGTCAGTTCCACTATAAATCATTGGTTTCCCTAGTTTTAAACATAGAATACCAACTAAAGATCTCTTTATTTCTGGCAAATCTAGACTATTCATTATGAAATCACTTTCCTTAACGATTTCTATTGTTTTTTGCCAATCCTCAAAAATGTCGTAATTATAGGCTACGATTTCTGAAGATAAATTATCCAAATTATCTAACGTATTTTTTGCTACATCAGCTTTATTCTTTCCGATATCATTCTTTGAATAAAGAGTTTGTCTATTTAAGTTTGAAGCCTCCACGATGTCGTAATCAACTAAAATTATTTTTTTAAATCCAATTCTCGTAGCTAATAATGCAATATTGCAACCTATACCTCCAATCCCTAAAATAGACAAAATCGAAGAACCTATTTTATCCTGCGAGAACCACGGTATTTTTTCTTGACGAGAGAAATATCTATTATTATACTTACTCATAATTAATGAGAAAAAAGGAGTAAAGGAATATAAAAATAACAAATTTAAAAAATAAAATATTATAAAAAAAAAATTTTTAAATTCTAAAATCCTCCTGCTTGCGTAGCCATAACAGTTATTACGTCTTTTTTAGGGTGAATCCCGATTTTAGCAAATTTTAAATTATCTGGTAGTACCTTTCCTTTAAAAATAAATTGAATTGCCAAGATAGGATTCAATTTATATTCTCTCTGAACTGATTTTTTGATATCAGCAATATTTTGATTAGGATCTACCTCAATTAATTTAATAGCTTGGTCTGGAGGAACCCCAGTAAGTCGGAATCTATATTGAGTAATTTTTCATCACTTTCTTTTTTTAGATTAGGATTTATTATGTCTATTATATCATCTGAAATAATTAAGGATTTTTATCTAAATATTTATACTTAAGTTCGATGTTTCAAAATTTAAATCTGTTGTCAAGATAAAATTTTACCTTTAAATTCGAAATGGTTCGGGTGGTGGTGGGGGGCCAGGTGGTGCGGGGCCTGGATGGATAGGAGGGCCTGGTCGAAACGGAGGGCGTTGAAATAAGTTTTCTAACGATGAAAGTCGATTTTCTAACTCATCTAATCTTTTTTCAATTTTTTTTATCCTTTCCAATAAATTCGGGTTTTCTATTGACATTTTTAAATAATTTTAATTTATTTTATGCAATTTTAATTGTTTCATAATTATGATACTCATTTTTTTTAAAATTTTTATCTAAATTTTTTTAAAAACTATTCATTTTTGTAATCTATACTAAATTTTAATTTTAAGTATTTTTATTAATATTAAGTTTTAGTTTTAAAAAAA
>JBHLQY010000018.1:0-35761 GCA_048883105.1 Candidatus Thorarchaeota archaeon
TTACTACATCCTTCATTGAGATGCGAAAAAATGAAAAATAAAGTAATCCCTATGCTAGGAATCGATGCCCGAAATTTGAAAAAATTAGCTGAAAGAGTTGATATTTGCACTGTTGATGTTACTTTCACAACGATTAGGGCAATACTTTTTAATATTAAAAATTATATGAAAAGGGAGGGTAATATCATAACATTAATCAAACCTCTCTTTGAAACCGAATTTTATGAATCTAATAAATTTAAGATAATAACAGATTCCGTAAAGTTGCGTCAAATTATGATAGAATTAATGGAATGGAGTATTCAAAACAAAGTTTTCCCCTACGGAATAATTAAATCTCCACTCTTAGGAGAAGGCGGTTCAATTGAATTTTTTATCCATTATAGAATTGATAAGGAAAGATTAAATTATAATTATAAAAAAAGTATAAGAAAAGTTGTTTAATTAATTATGTTTATTAATTATTCCTGAAGTTTTAACGGGATAATTTTCAAACATCTTACCCCAGCTGGTCTTCATAAACTTTTTTATTCTTTTTTTACCGACTGAGGGGTACCAAAACATATCATGATAAACTAACGATCCCAAAATAGGTAAAGCCATAAAGAGCTTATTATGCATTAATGGATGCAAGAAGGAAAGTTTTCCTTTTCGTACCATTTGATCACCCCATATTACCAAACTCCTTTTAACCTTAAATTTCCAGTTAACATTAGATACATCTTCCCCAATAATTTCAATTTGATCAAAATCTCCGCAACCTAAACCTTCATCATGAGCAAGTTTAATAGCCGGTAGTTTCAAAGGTTCAAATCCTAACATTTTTGCGACAATAGTATCAACGGCAACTTGGTCATATCCCGCAAGTAAATAATTCTTAATTCGTGGGATCATAGTTCTTGGTCCAGCTCCATCACCACAAACCGTTCCATCTACAATTGCCATTATTTCAGGATGAATCTGTTTTTGAATAATTAGTAGATCAACTAATACTTCGGACATATATTGATGGCTAAAATGACGGCGTTTTGTTAATAATCCACCGAATGCATTTTTTACTGCACATGTAATTCCGCCATTCTTTAATTCATCTCTTGTATCTTTTAAAGAGCCACCAACAGCTCCCGTATGGCCGTGTGTCTTCATTGTGGGTAAGTGAATTATTGACTTCCCAATGTAAAATAGAGGAATACTAAATCCCTTTGCAAATATCTTAGAATCGAGCACATGCAATTCTTTATCTTGCAATGTCTCAAACTTTGACCTTAACGCATCGTCATATGGAATAAAAGGGATCTTCGTTAAAGGGATAAACCACGCACCATATCTCTTTATAATCGGTTCCCAGCGATTTCCTCGAATTCCTTTAGCAATATTTGTCACTACCGTGCGATTTTCGGCTGTAAAGAGCTTTTTCGGGTCATAACCATCATCTATCATTTTTTTTAGCACGCCTTCAACCTGCCAAGGTGGGCTAGAGCATGCTGGGAAGAATTTCGACCAGCTGAGGTTAAGTTTAATAATGGTTTTAAGGTCCTTAGGAAATCTTTTTTGGTAACCAGTTAGATCCATAAGCTTACCATAATCTTGAAGGACAGCCTTAGGGGAAGTTTTAATAACAAATATTTCTGGTTTCTCTGAGCTCATTAAAAAAACAAAATTATTATTACTTTTTTAATTTATGAATATCTTAGAACAGATATATGAATATCTTAAATCAATCTAGACTCAAATTAAAATATCTGAAAACAAATGTTAAAAGTAGAGTCCCTTTTTTAGTTTATTGAAAACGGTTTTAACATGTACAAATGGACTTGAGAGCACGCCCATGCTCTTTGATTTATTTGCTAATAAATTTTTTCTAATACTTTCAAAAGTATTATCAGCATCTCGAATTAATGTATAGCCATTTCCTATTTCTTCCTTTGAATGAGCATCAGAGCCACCAGATTCAAATAGGTTATATCTTTTATTAAAAATCCTTGCTTTTTTTACACTTCTTTTAAAAATAATTCTTGAATTTATGATTTCAATGCCATTAATGAATTTTCTAATAATTTTTTCATTTATATATTTCATTTTAAGAGTAGTATCTCTTAAAAAATCGAATGGATGAGGGATAACAATTAATCCGTTGCTTTCCTTTATTTTTTCTACAACATTTAAGAAATTTTCATTTTCTTTAATTTTTAATTCCTCATTAATAAAGAGAGCAATAATTTCTCCTATGTGAGTGTTAATTTCAACGCCCGGTATGATAGTGAGATTTTTTTTATTAGCTAAGTTCTTTAGAATTTTATATGCTTTTAAAGAATGATGATCGGTTATTGCAAATCCATCTAGACCTTTCTGTTTGGCATATTTTATAGCATCATGTGGTTTTATTAGGGAATCTCCAGAATAGATAGTATGTAAGTGAAGGTCTAGTTTAAGCGACGTCATTTTTTTTGCCTAATGAACTTAGAGATTTAATAATCTTATAAAAGCTCCGAGATAAAACGAATAGGTCAATATTCCTAAAAGAAGTATTCCAGCTATAACAATTCCTGGGTCAAGAAGAGCTTTTTCAGTACTTCGAGCTATTTCTGGTCTAGCTGAAGTCAAATACATATATCTCATAATAATATAAAGAGATAAAGGAATTGTTAAAATTGTGATATATTCATGAAGATTTACATTTTCAGCTGAAAATAGGTCAAAATGAATCATCAGGTATAAAGAGTATGTGATAAACAATGCCCCAGCAATAATTATATGAAATTGATCTAATAACTTTTGAGAATACTTATCATAACTTTTTTTATGTTTAGCAGCTTTTTCCTCGCCAATTAAAATTAAATCCCCTTTTCTTTTAGCAATAACCAAGAACAAAGCAATTTCAAAAATAGCCAAAAATAACCAAGGAGATATAAACACTTCAATTAAAAAGCAACCTGCTAGGGCTCTCCATAAGTAAATTAACGACAAGCTAAGAATATCTATAAACGCAAATTTTTTAAAAAGGTGATTATAAAGTTGTCCTGTTATTATAATTAAGAGGACCATTATAATAAAATTCCAATTTGGAAAAATAATTGTAATTATCAGACCACTTATTATTGCTACTAATATAGCTAATAAAACAACTGCGAATAAAATAGAAAGATCTCCTGATGCGAGAGGTCTTTTTTCTAGCTTTTCTATGTGCTTTTTGTCTTTTTCAATATCTCTTATATCATTTATAATATAGTTAAAAGAAGAAGCACAACATAATATAATAAATCCGATAATGAGTAAATACCAAAGAGAAGGGTCAATTAGCTTACCACTAAAGAAAGCTCCAACAAATATTAATCCGTTTTTGTAATATTGACGAACACGTAATAAATTTAAGATATTTCTAATTTTACTTAGCATTAAATTGGTTAAAAAATGATATCAATTAAATTTTATTGACTTTTATTGGCTCATTAGAACTTTTTGAGGTTTATATTTTTTGAGAAGTCTATATCTAATCGGATTAAATATGCTTGTTTCGGATTTTTTTTTGTATCATTGCACTATTAGATTCGATTCTTTAGATTCAATTTTTTCCCCTTTGTTAATTTGTACCCAGAAATATTTAATCGTAATAAAATACCATATTAGTAGTCCAGGAATAAATAAGACAAATGCAATTAATTCCTTGATTGGAATTAAGAAGATTATTAAATTTATATCGGCAAAGGGAAGAGGCATTATGTATAAATCAATAAAAATTAAGAAAATTGAACCGCTGACCAATAAACCTATCATTAATAAAACAATTCCTCTTATTCTATTAAATTTATATAAGAAAAATAAAGTGGGAAACATAAGAATAATGCCCGTAATAATTATAACAATAATATCCAAATTCCGTGTAGTCCAAGCCATAAATAAAGTTGCGATTATCGAAAAAAAGCCACAAATAATCGAAATTACGAAAAAATTTAAAATTAATTTCTTTTCTGTTAACGGGCCTTTTCCAAGTATTAATCTAGGTAGAGTTAACGCAGCATCTTCTTGAACGGACGCTTTTATTCTATCATCTTCTAACAAAATAATATCGTCTTTGAGTTTTTGAATTTTTGAGCTTTCAAGAAAACCTCTTACTGAACTAAGAATATAAAAACTATTAAATATATGCATTAGAAGTGCGCAAAACACAGCAACTTCAAGTGAGCCAAACAATGCGATACACGCAATAATTACACCCATACTTAATGTACCTATATCTCCTGGAAAAACTTTTGCGGGATATTTATTGTATAAAAAAAAAGGTATTAAAACAGCAATAGCTATAATTGTAATAAGAAGAGCTTCAGCGGAATTCCAAATTAAAGCACATATAAATAGAGAACAGACAGCAATTAAACAAGTTCCACTACCTTCGCCATTATATCCTTCCATCATGTTTACCGTATTAGCAAATATAGCAACTATTATTGGCACTAGTAATGGATATAATAAAGTTAATCTCGTTTTTCCAAGAAATGGAAGTATTGGAGATGAAATTGTAATAAATTTATAGTAGTTCGCGAAAAAGATAGCACTTCCCGTGATTATTGTTAAAAGAATTTTGTACCTTGATCTTAGTTTTTTTAGATCATCTATGAAACCAATAAAAGCAGCAAGTCCAATTGTTATAATAAAAATTAAGATAACATTAAAAAAAAGAGGAAACAACATCATTGCAATAATGGATGCTACAAATACTCCCATGACTATACTTAGACCCCCCGATTCCGCAATTTCTGGTCGAGCATTTTTGTGGATATCATAACCAACATTACCTTTCTTTTTCATATATTTTATAATATGGGGTGTAAATAGGAGGGTAGCAATAAAACCAACAGCAAATATTATTATTAAATAGACAATTTCAACAATCCCCCAATTTAGTCTCGTAATTAAGGTCATTTTTTTAAAATTTTATATTATCGTCATTGAGCTAATAAGATTAAAAATTAAAATATTTACTATATAATAAAATATTTTTATTTTTTATTATTTGAGGTTCAAATATAGAAATTATGAGAAAAAAATAGAATATTTATTAATTTAAAATAGCCCGGCACGGATTCGAACCGTGGTTTCCCGCCTCGGGGTTCAAGACCGCCAAGGACACGGGGTTCAAGGCCCCATTCGCAGTAGATGGGCTAGGTCCATATACTGATGCTTGGCCACTACACCACCGGGCTAAATAATCATTATCATTTTATAAAGTTTAAATGTTAAAAGGTTTTAGATCTTGTTTTAAAAATTCATCATCTAATAAATTTTTAATGGTTTTAAGGAATTGGATGTCTTTTTCTTTATCTCTATATTCATCAGGCAGCATTTGGGGTACCGTTTCGATTATTGGAAACCAGCGATTGCATTTTTCGCAGAATAATAATCCAGATTCAATTTCAGTATCAATTTTAATTTTATTTACGAAATATAATTCAGGTAATAGCTCTTCAATTTTTTCTAAATCTATATCTTTAGAAAAACCTGAGATTTTATCCTTAATTTCAGTTAAAATAATAAAAAAACATTTTTGAGCAATATCATAAGGAGATTTAACTATAATATTAGTTAATTCGTCAATACTTGAAATTATCAGCTTAAAGTATGTCTTAGCTGTATTTTTTTCAATTATAATGTTATCTTTAATGTATAATTTTCCGTTTAATTTCGAGATTTCTAAGATTTTTTGGCTTTTAATTAAATCGAGGTCTCTTTCTCGATAAATATTTAAAATTGATTGAAATTCGTCTGGTTTAGTTTCAAAAGAAAATATGTATAATTTCAACGGAAAAAATTTATCAATAGGACACGCAAGAATATCAAACAACCAAGGTTTCATATTAATCTCCAAATCTCAAAAAAGAATGTTTTTTTAATAAAATCCCTATAGCAAGTAGCTCCTTAATTGTTGAATGGTTTTATCAATACTTCTATCAATTTTTTTCCGTCTTCTCAAGAAGTTATCTGATAATTTAAGATAAGCTGTTTTAGATGGTAATCGGCCTCTTTTGTAGCGAGTTTCCAAGAGGTTCAAACTATCTTTAACGCTCACACGCTCAGTTTCTAGAAGCTCTATTTTTTTCACTAAATTTTCGAAAGTAGCATTTACTTCCATAACGACTTTTTTAAAAGGAACGATTTCATTCTCTATTTCTTGTATTTTTGAAGTATTTTTATTTAATATATTTTTATATTTCTTTTTTATAATTTTCTTTCGCTTTACATCGACCTCTGCCTGTCTAATTTCTAAAATTAACGCACTTTTCTCTTCTAACAAAGAACAAAATTCACGAATTTCGTTAACAGGAATTAGTTCTTTTCTAAATGCAGCTATAACAGCCTCTTCTTTTCTAGATTTAATTATTAATACATAAGCAGCTGAGATTAAAGCAATTAATATAATAAATATTAATGGTCGTAATGCAATATCAAAGAAATTTATTGTAAATGTGAATTGTATTTCTTTTCTTTCTAAAGGGCTAACATAATCAGACATAAAGACTAGTATAAGAGAATTTCCTGTATGCTCAATGGCATCTGTGGATTCGCTTACATAATCCAAACTAAAACATCCCTCTATAATTATTTTTATTATTTGATCTTTTCCTAAAAACTGATAAATAGATGTTAAAACATCCATTTTAATTGATTCTTGAAACCAATTTAACGTAACATATTTCTCAAATGGCAAGAAATATTGAATTGTGAATCTAAATTTAGTATCGGGATTAATTTTTACGCGATTTTCAGATAAATCGATAGTTAAATCCTTATACGTTAAATTGAAATAATTTTCTTCAGGATCAACTTCTACTCCCAAAATCTCTCCCAAGTCATCATAGACAGTTATGGCTTTAGCGGGTCCTGGAATTTCGAATGATAACTCATCAATGGATGTAGCGCCAGAATTTTTAATTAAATACTCTTCTTTTACTTTAATAGTTCCAAATGGATTAATATGAATTTCTCTGAGTATTTCATTTACTTCTAATTTAGTTAATGTATTATCTGTAAATACGATTTGAATTGTTTTTATAGCTAAATTTTCTAAGAAAGGTTCAAGTTCAAGCGAAGATTCTACATAAGTAACAGACTTACCTCCTGGTTGTATTTCCCCGAGGTTGTTAGATTCTAATTGTGAGCTTGATGGTATTTCAAAATTCGCAATTATTTGCCCTTCTGCTTTATATGGCAAAACAGGAAGAACTATGCTGGTAAAATTAATTTCTTGTGCAATACCTTCTTCTTTTTCATAAACTAACATGTCTTTATAAGTTTGTACAAATTTTATCGTTTTTACTTGTTGCGGTAATAAAGGCGTGTCAAAATAAATCGCAATCATCTCATATTCATCCATTACAAATTCAGCGCGCTCAGATAATAAGGTATTTTCATGCTCTCCCGTGGCTTCAAAAAACACTAAATCATCAGAGCGAGACAAAGGCACACCTATAAAAATAGAATTTATTGGATTTGTATTTAAATTTTTAAATGCGATCGAATCCACGATATTTACTACACCATAGCCATTTAATTCAGCATCCCTATTAATAGAAGTAGCTATTAATTTTTCTGAACCTTCTAAACTGGCAGAAATGCGAGGATATTCTTCTATATATTGACCCCTATAAGTATTAGTAGAAGATGTGGGCACCTTTGAAAGCATTACGATAATTATAAGAGTTCCGATTATTAAAAATAAAAGCTTCTTTCTGTTAAACATACTTTATCTTAGCTTCTTTCAATTATAAAAAAATAATTAATAAAAATTTATTATATTTTTGATCTTGCAGATTATAATAAAATTTTAAATTCTTAGTTGTATATTTTTTCTATAATATAGTTGCTAATACATTTTAAAACATTATTTTATTATGTCTAGTCAAAGACAAAGCAGGAGAAAAAAAAGAAGAAGTGGAAGTGCCCCTATGCCAGCTGGAGGGGCGGGATTAATGAGGTTTTTTGAAGACAGTTCAATAGGCGTAAAAATTGGACCAATAAGTACAATATTATTAGCAGTTACTTTAATTTTAATTGTAATTTTAGGACATCTTGGAATGTTTAATTGGATTTTAACTCCAGCAGGTGGAGGAGCTTAATTAATAATATTCAATACATTAAGCTTTAATTTCTATTTTATAATTTTATCACTGTTATATATAGGTTAGACAATTATGAAAATCTCAGATTTTCAAAAAATAATAAACGATATTTATTTTAAAAGAGATTCTAAGAGGGGGATAAAAGCCACATTTGTTTGGTTAATTGAAGAAATGGGAGAATTAGCAAGTATTATACGGAAACAAGATATTGATAAAAAAAAAGCTTCTGAAGAAATAGCAGATTTAATAGCATGGGCTAATTCATTAGCGAATTTATTAGATATTGATGTTGAAAAAGCTTTAGTTGAAAAGTATCCAAACAAATGTAGAAAATGCAATTCTTTACCATGCCGATGCGGAAAATAATTAATTTAAAATTATTTCATTAGATTATTAAAATATATAGTTATTTCATAATGAGAATACGAAAAGGAAATGGAGAGTAAAAATTTTATTTTAATTCATCCCGAAGCTACTGTACACAAAGATGCCTTTATTGATGCTTTTACTGTAATTGGCAAAGGTGTTACAATAGAAAATGATGTTTACATCTCTAAAGGAGTAAAAATTTATGGTAAGGCGCATATTAAAACTAACTCTTATATAGGTGATAATTGCATTATCGGACATCCTCAGAGAACTCAATTGAAAGAGATAGTCGCAAGTAAAAAACCTATTACTGAATTCGAAGGCCCTATAGTAACAATAAATAAAAATTGTGCAATTAGAGCTGGTACTATAATTTATTCTGAAGTTAACATTGGTGCGAATTGTCAAACCGGTCATAATGTAATGATCAGGGAAAAAACAACAATAGGCGATTTTTCGTTGATAGGAACAAATTGTATTATTGATGGTAATGTCTCAATTGGAATTAATGCGAATATGCAAACAGGAGTTTATATTCCATTATTCTCTAAAATCCAAAATAATGTCTTTATGGGACCTTTTAGCAAATTAACAAATGATAAATATATGTTACGTAAAAGTTTCGATTTAATTGGTCCTACTATTGAAGATTACGTCTCATTAGGTGCAAATTCAGTGATCTTTCCAGGTGTTAGATTAAAAAAGGGTACTATCGTTGGAGCAGGGACCATTGTAAATAAAGATACAGAAGAAGGAGATATAATAGTAGGTAATCCAGCGAAACTTTTAAAAAAAATTCCAGATGACTGGAAATGAGTTATTTTTTATTTTTTAAAAAAAAAAGAATAAAGCGCTTAATATGAGTCTTTCGGGCAAAAAAATATGGTTTGATGTAGAAGAACCAAAAACAAGTGTTATGTTCAATCCGCTGTTTAAAATGTTTCAAAAAGAAGGTGTTGAGCTGTTAATTACTGCCCGGGATTTTGACTCAACTTGCCAAATATTGGACGATCAAAATATAGATTATATAAAAATTGGAAAACACGGTGGAGAAAAATTAGAAGACAAATTACAGAAATACATAGATCGTTTAAGAGAGCTTTTTCCTTATGTTAAAAAATTCACACCAGATTATTTCATCACATTCTCTTCAGTGGAAGGAACTAGAATTGCCTATGGATTAAATATCCCATCTATAGGATATAACGATGAACCTCGGAATGAATCTGTTTGTAAATTAATTTTACCATTTCTAGATAAAATTATAACGCCCAAATGTGTTCCTCAAGAATTGTATATACGTCTAAATGCAGACCCAAAAAAAATATTACGTTATAATGGTATTGATGAAATAGGATGGCTTTTAGATTATGTTCCGAATCCACAAATTTTAAAAGATTTTGATTTAGAAAAAGGAAAATTTGTCATCATAAGAAGTGAACCGAGTTTTGCGTCATATTTTATTAAAAAACTTAATGCTGAAGCAACAAAGATTACTGAATTCTTTCCACAAATTTTTAAGCAATTTCCGAATCACAAATATTTTCTACTAGTTCGAACTAAAAAGCAAGAAGAATTTTTGCATAAAAACCTTAAGAATCTCTCAGATGAGAAAAATATATTGATTACTCGTTATTTGCCTAATATGGTTGATTTTTGCTTTTATGGTGCACTAATTATAAGTGGTGGAGGTACGATTGTACGTGAATCAAGCCTTTTGAATATACCGAGTATAGAATATTTTCCAGGTGATATAGCGCCACAAGAAAAGTTTTTGATTGAAAATGGCTTTTTTTTAGAACATATTAAAGAGCTAGATAAAATTATTGAAAGATCAATTGAAATTCTAAATCAACAACCATCAAGTAATAGATTTAATTTATCATTCAAGGAAAAAATTAAGCAATTTGATAATCCAAATCAAATTTGTTTTGATTACGTTAAAAATAGATTATTAGAAAAGAACTAAAAAGCTAATTAGTTTTCTAAGAATTCTCTATATACATTCTCCAATTTTTTACCTACAGCATCCCATGTATATCTCTTAATAAATAGTTGAGCTTTTTCAACTAGTTGAGTTTTTCTTTTAGTTTCATCCTTCAGCAAATTGATTATTTCCTTTGCCAATAATTTTGGATTCTGTGGAGGAACAAAAATCGCATTATCTTTTAATACTTCTTTGTAAGGAATCAATGAGGAGCAAATTATTGGTGTTCCACATGCAATTGCTTCGAGAGGTGTGAGCCCAAATCCTTCAGAGGCGAATGAATAATTTACGAAAATATCGCCCATAGAATAATAAAATGGAATCTCTTTTTCAGAAATAAATCCAATAAAATAAATATCTTTATATTTTTTCTTCCAAAATTTATAATATTTTTCCATATAAAAATCGGGTTTTCCTCCAATAATTAAATTGAGATCTGGAATTTGTCTTTTTGCTAATTTATAAGCACTAATTAAATAGTGTACACCTTTATATAACGCTATACGGCCTATATACAATAGTATCGGCCCTTGAATGTCTAATTTTTCTTTTAATTTCTGAGCCTCCTTTGGATAGGGTCTGAATTTTTCCTCAATAGCAGAATATAAATTAAATATATTTTTAATGTTTACATAGGGTATATAGCGTTTAATTTCATTTCTAATGAATTCAGAACAGGTAGTCAAAAATTTAGCTTTTTTTGCAACCGCCTTAAATAAATATTTTTCACTATTAATTAATGAAAATGTTGGTTCAAGTGGACCTAAATCATGAAGAGTAGCTATAAATTCTTTGTTTGGAATTAAAAGAAGTGGTAAAGAACCTTTAGGACCATTTCCGTGAATAATATCAAAATTACGTTTCTTGAGATATTTAATAATTTTATAACTAAATTGAGGTATCCAAAAATAACTTCTTTTGATTAAATCTATTTGAATAATATTTGGATCATCAAGCTCTATATTCCATTTACCTGTAAAAAGAGAAACATTATGACCTTGTTGTATTAAATAATCATAAATCCCACGAAAAAATTTAGCACTTCCATCTTGACTATCTGGAGCAATAGTTAATGAGACAAGGCAAATGCTGAGTTTTTTCATAAAAAATTAGATAAGTTCAATAATTTTTTTTTATTTATTCAGGTGAGTTGTTCATAACCATCTTCAGTAATTATGATTGTATCTTCAGATTGGGCAATATATTCACCTTTATTTTCCGCAAGAACATAATGAGCTTGCAATTTATTTTGTTTGACGAGTTCTTGAATTCCAAAGGTTATACCCATTCTAAATTCCTTGGCTAACCATCTTTCTGCAAATGGTAGAGTTTTATAATTTTTATTGACAAATCCTAGAATTTGTTTAGATATTTTCCGACGTAATGGTACCCTTCCTGAATACGGATTCAATTCATATATAAATGAGTTATTTGTTAGATGAACTGAACCCTCACCTGTAGAAGCAAAAATTTCAACTCCAAAAACATCTCCCTCCTCCATTTCGTCGCCACCCTGACTTCCTAATTCAGGTAGAGCTTTTTTTCCATGAACAGTCCATCTTTCAATTTGATGGCCACCTAATTCCTTTATTGGATTATATTTAAAGCCTTTTACAATAGTTTCTATTTTTTTACCGATTTCTTTCGTGTTAATGCCTGGTTTAGCCATCATTTTAGCAGCTTCAACTGCTACATCAGTTGCTTTAATAATATTTTCAAGCATCTCGTCATTATTAAAACTCACAGTAAAAGCAGTATCTACGATATATCCCTCAATATGAACACCTATATCTAATTTAACAATATCATTATCGTTTATTGTTAAACCATCATCTCTCATTGGAGATGTATAATGAGCTGCGATATTGTTAATAGATAAATTAACAGGAAATGCAGCGTATCCCTCCAATTCTATAATTTTAGCTTCAGCAGCATTAATTATATCTAATGCCTTTGAACCTATTTTTATTTGAGGTTTGATATACTTTTTAACTTCTTGAGCGATTTTGCCAGCTTTTCGTAAAGATTCAATTTTTAAAGCTTTTTCTTCTTCATCTTCTTTTTTTAATACTTCTTCACTTTTTTGCTTTGTAGCCGTTCTTTTTTCACTCATTAAAATATTTAATATAAATTTTGATAAAAAGATTTTTTAAAAAGATTTAATATGAAATAAAATAGACATTAATAATATAATAAAGATTGAAATATAACAATAATAAAAAATAATATAAAATAATAAAAAATATTATATTAACATACCATTTTTTATGTAAAAATTTTTTGAGTGAAAACATTGAGTGAAAACATTAGCGAACTTATTGAACTATTACGAAAAATGGAAGCGGTCAATGCGGATATACAGGGCAGTGCAATCGTTTCAATCCAAGGTTTACCAATTTGTTCGGTTCTTGCCAGGGATGTAAATGATGGTATAGTATCAGCAATGTCCGCAGCAATTTTATCTGTTTCTGAGAGGGCAGTTGAAGAACTTGCTCGAGGTAATCTTAAGAGAATTCTTATTGAAGGCGAAGATGGAACAATAATCTTATCGAAAGCTGGGACTAACGCTATACTTGCAACTCTCACCCGTGCTGAAGCATCACTTGGAATGGTTTTCATCAATATACAATCTGTTAGTGAAAAGATTTCAGAACTTTTAGATTGAATTGAATCTAATTATTTTATAACCATAAGTTTAATATCTTATTTTATTATAATTCATTTGTTAAATGACAACTACAGACAATTTTTTTGACTCGATAATTAACTCTTTAAAATCCGGAAATCTTTCTAAAATTAAAAGTATTATAGAGCAAACTGGAATAGAACATTTCTCAAATTCAATCAAATCAACTAAAAACAAAGAGCATAAAGAATTAGTTGAAGAAGCCTTTTACAAAGGTCTTTCAAAAAATCTTAAATATGGTAAATTTGAAACCTTTAGGGAGATGTTTGATTTATCAATTTATTTCGACATTTTCATTGATATAAGAAAATTTAAAGATCGATTTGAAATTTTGTCAGAGATATTACTGAACTGCACAGAAGAAATATCAACAGGATATCAAACTTCTTCACTTGGTAAAATTATCGAGATTATAAGGTTTTTCAACGAATTTAATTTGCTTGAAAGAGATTTAAGTAAAGATGATTTAAAAGAAATAGAAGAACTGAGAAAAGATAAACGATTTCTCTCAAATTTAAATGATCTATTTGGAGAAGTATCAAATTCTTTGATTTATTTTGTTTATAAAGTTATGCCTCAAGATCTCTTCGATTATTTCATAGGCTATCAATCTGTATATAGCATGAATACAGATCAGTTAGTATTTTACATTAAAAATATTTTTTTTAACCAATACTCTATATACGGTCTTAGCGTTAGAAACTTAGGTTCAATTAAAAAATTTATTAGAGAATTTAAAAAGAATATTCTAATTCAAAGAAATCAATTAAAAAAAAATCAGCATGATTTATTAACTGAGAATACTTTTATTGAATTCAAGGTTTCATATAATTACCAAACGTACTTTTTTGGTATTGAAGAGGAGCGAGAACATACAGAAATTAAAAAGCATTTAATATCTCCAAAAAATATAACAAAAAATCTGAATAATATTTTAGCTAAAGATAATTACAATTTCTACATTCTTTCAATGGTTTTATTAGGAGGGCTAGGGCCACAGGGTCACGGTTTTACATATTCAACTCCAAAAGGGGAGGTTGTCGAAATTTGCTCGGATATAAGAGAGAACGAAGCAATTATTGTTAAATATAAGCAATTTTTAAAGCAACAGTTTTTAGTTCGATTAGAAAAAGAAATGAAAAATTTGCAAATTGAACGCCTAATCATTAAAAAAGTGATTAATTATCTTATAGAGATCATCGATCAAAAGGAATTAATTAATTATTACAAAAAAGAACCAATTTTAAAGAAGATAAATAGTTTTCTCAATGAATCTGAAAAATCTAGAACTGAATATTATCGAGAATTTCGCAAATTAATAAATAAGATCTCTAAAGCAATTTCTGTAATTCTGCGACCAATAAGTATGATTGATCAATTTAAAGCACGAATGAATTTAATTGCAGAGGATAAAATTAAGTCTGAAGATATTGCAAAATTGACAAGCTTAAAAAAGAAATCACACTACGATGTCCTTCGAGAACGATTTTTCTTTCAATATATAGTAGATTGGTTTTACAAGATTTATGTTTCAGAAATGTCTTTAAGATAATAATTACTAGAAGTTGCGAAAATTTGTAACTTTATTAAATTGTTTATAAAAAATTTGTCATTTGATATTAAAATGGAAGAACCTCTAATAATTCGCCAACCACTCTCTAAAGAAGATTTTGATTTGATGTACGATTTAAGATGGAGAGTGTTAAGAAAATTATGGAATCAGCCAAGAGGTTCTGAGAAGGATGATATCGAAAATGAATCTCATCCATTCATTGTTACTTTAAATAATAAAATTGTGGCAACTGCACGATTTCATAAAAATAGTGAAAAAGAGGGACAAATAAGATATTTGGCAGTTGAAAAGGAGTACCGAAACAAAAGAATCGCGAGTAAATTAATTCGATATATTGAAGGATTTGCGATTAGTCTTGGAATCCATAATATCAAATTAAATGCTAGAAAAACAGCAAAAGTTTTTTTTGAAAAACTTGGTTATATAATAATCGGAGAAGGTCCACTTCTATTTAATGAAATTGAACATTTTATTATGCATAAAAAGTTAGAATAAAATTAAATGATATTAGCTCTTTAGGTCCTGATTTATTAAGAGATCATTATTTCCTTATTTCCTGAATTTGATCGAAAATACTGTCCAATTTCTCGCGTATACTGCCATATAGGCCTTCTTCTTCAGATGTGACTGAACTTATTGCTGTCTTTAATCCGTAATGGCTCTCAGAGATCAATACTCTAATGGGGAGAGTAAGAATTTCGTTGATTATCATTAGGAACTCCTGAATGATATTAATTATCCTCGGAAATTTTTCTCGAGTTGTTTCTACCGCAGTGGGTTCTGCTGAAATTAATCCATCTTCCCTCTCTCTTTTCAATTCTTCCCATATATTTTCCTTTAACTCCGAAAATTCAATACCTAAATTTTCTAATGCCATTTCAGAGCCTTCAAAAATATAAGTTATAGTGTCTTTTCCCGTGATTTGTCTAACATTATCGACCATTTCCATAGGAGCTAAGCCATCCAAAAAACTTACTAATAGCTTATTGTAATCCCGAATGACATCTAAGGGTATAAATAATAATGTCATCTCTTTAAGATGTTTAAAAATGTAACCTATTATTTTTGCTGTGAAATTGCTACTTAATGATTTTTCAACAAGCCCTCCATATTCATTCATAAGATGAACAGCTAAATAACCAATGATTCTTATCAAATCATCTTCATAATTTCTGAAATAGTCAAAGAAGTGACTAGGCTCCATGTTCAATTTATCCCTAATAAGTTCCGCTACTCTTTCTTTAATACTTTCAAGAGGCTCATCTAATAAATCATCTAATTTATCTAAAGATATGACTTCTTGTAATTTATCAATAAGATCTAATTTGGCTTCTTCGTGAATTTCTTCTTCCAAAACCTTTTCGAAATAAGCGACTTTTGGTTTAGATTCCAAATATTTATTCCATTCTCTATGGTCATATACTTTACAGTAAAGTTGTAAACAATCTTCTCCTTTCATAATACATTTTGATTCGGTCATCCCAATACGATAATCGTTCTTTTTTACTTTTAATATAAAATTTGCAACAGATTCGAGCATACCACATAAACCTGCAGAACAACCTTCAGTTCCTTTGCTCAATTTGCTGAAATCAAAAGTATCTTCAATATCATCTCCATATCCAGCACACACAGGATTATTTTTTACATTTAAAATGTAATCGTTATATTTAGCACCTTCTTTTGGGATTTCTTCGTAATCATATTCTCCCATTTCTGTTCCTAAAACAATCGAAAACAAGATTTCGAAATAAGTTAAAACTTTTTTTGGCGTCCCTGGCATAAACTTAAAAATGCCAGAATGTCGTTCGCAGGATTCAAAAGCTGCTCTTTTTCCAATTTCCCTTAAAATTAAAATGCTCTCATCTTCATTTTCAACTATTTCATTAATTTCCTTTAAAATTTCTCTGTATAACAATTGATAAAATAATGCGTTAGTATTTCGACCAAAAGCTTTCATAATTTTTTTCATTAACCACTGAAAAGCTCCCATGATTAGCTACCTCCTATTTTAAATTTAAAAACATGCATACATGAATTATTTCCATAAGATCGAGACTCTTTTATTTCAAGTGGTTCCAAGAAAATGGAAGAAGGGTCTTTAGATTTTTCGTTAATCTGAGAAATCAGCTCAGAAACTAAACCTAATAAAATCTCACATCCCGCAATATTAATATCTTCGTAATTATATTTACATAACGAGCATTTATAATCTTTGATTATAATTACTTTCTCATCATTATTCATTTCTATTGAAATAGAGCTATCTACTATTTTTTGATATATCGTTTTTAAAAAATCTTTTATATTTAACACATTTACAATTTCAATAGGCTTCCAGTATTTAACAAACGTCTTAGCAATATTGCGTCCCATTTTTCTTAATCTAGGGGTGACATCAGTTTTTCCTTTTTTTTCCATAAGACGAACAAGATAATAGATACTATTACGCATTTGGTTCATTGTTGCTTCTGCTAAGAACAAATCGCTTCTTGAATATTCCATAATCGATTATTATTGTTAATTCGTATTAAATTATAAATGAAAAAATAAGCATCAATTTTAAAGCTTTTAATCTAATTAAAAATATTAAAAATATTTAATAGAGAGAGGTTTTTGTTAACGAATTAACCTTTAAAATAGAAGAGAAAAGAAAAATGGGTTTAATATAAAAAATTTTTACATTACATTTTGTTAATAATTTCACGGAGAATTGCTTCCCCAGCTGCTCCAATCATTATTCCATTATTCACAAGCATTTGTCCTTGGATTTCAATGATGCCATTTAAGAGCTCACCATCTTTGAAGAATAGCAAAGTAGGAATAGCTGTTATTCCAAATATTTCACCTAAGGGTCGATTTTGATCGAGATCAACTTGGATGAGTTGGATAAGTCCTTCGTCTCTGAGCTTTTGAAGTATAGGTGATACAAATTTGCATGGTCCGCACCAAGTAGTGTATATATCAATTATAAGTTTGCCATTTGTAGGTCCCTCGATTCCTACAGACTTCAGTTCTTCGATATTCATTTAATTTTCACTTAGAATTATTTAATAATTTATAATATTCGTAAGTATTTTTTCACTTTTATTCTTTTTATTTATAAAAAACAAGAAAATCAAGATCATCCTTAATTCATGTTGATATAATCTTTTCTCCTATTAATAAAAAGAAATAATTTTAAAATTAAGAAATAATTCCTTAAAATAACTTAGTAATAATAACAAATATTATTAAAATGGCAACTCTAGATTTTGATTTTAGAAACCAAATTCTTAATAACGATATTGGTAATACGTTAGCATATTGTTATCAGTGTGCCACTTGTTCAGGAGCGTGTCCTGTGGCTCAAGTTACAGAAGGTCGATATAATCCAAGAAGATTAATCTTAGATGCTTTATTGGGATTAAAAGAAAAAATATTTGGAAAAGAAAACGCTTTTAATATCTGGGGATGCACCATATGTGATACTTGCGATGAGGTTTGTCCTCAAAAAGTTGAACTTACAGAAATTTTTACAATTCTAAAAAATATGAGCGTTGAAAAAGGGGAAGCTCCTGAACATTATACCGGTCAAGCGTCAACAGTATTAGAATTTGGTAAGGCAATACCAAGCCAACCAGCCATTGAAAGAAGACGTGAACAATTAGGATTACCTAAAGTAATGGCTCCTGATATAGATGAAGTAAAAAAGCTTTTAAAGGCAACCAAATTAGCTGAAAAACTGCCAAAGGGAGAATAAATTTTTTTTCCATTTCTTCTTAATAAATATTTATAAATAATTTTTAGTTAGAAATTTATAGACCTTAGAACTTAATTGAATATAACTATCTATTTCAAGTTTTAAGTAATAATTCATTTTAAGAGGTGTCTTATCTTGAGAAAGCCGATTATAGGAGGCAATTGGAAAATGAATAGGGGCTCTCCAGCGGAAGCCAAAGAAATTCTAGAAGAGCTTATACCGTTAGTAAAGGACATTGATAAAGTTGAGATTGTTGTTTGCGCACCTTTCACAGCACTAACTTCTATATTTGAGATAATTAAAGCTACAAATATTAAATTAGGAGCTCAAAATATGTATTTTGAAGAGAAAGGAGCGTATACAGGAGAGATATCTCCACTATTTTTAAAATCCGTAGGTTGTAAATATGTGATTTTAGGCCACAGCGAAAGAAGAGATATTTTCAAAGAATCAGATGATTTTGTTAATAAAAAGCTTAAAAGAGCGCTATCTATAGGTTTAAATCCCATAGTGTGTATAGGGGAGCATTTAGAGGAAAGAGAAGCAGGAAAAACAAAAGAAATAATTCAAAATCAGTTAAATGAAACATTTAAAGATCTTACAAGAGATGAAATGATAAAAACGGTAATAGCTTACGAGCCAATTTGGGCGATAGGTACTGGGAAAACAGCAACTCCAGGGCAAGCAGAAGAAATTCACGTATTTATCCGCGAATTACTAGCTCAAAAATACGATAAAGGAACAGCAAATTTAATTAGAATTCAATATGGAGGTTCAATAAAACCTGTAAATGCCGAAGATCTTTTTAAACAAGAAAATATTGATGGGGGCTTAGTAGGAGGTGCTTCGCTCGAAGCGAACTCTTTATATGATATAATTAAAGCTGCTGAAAAGACTTGCTAGGAAGAACTTCTAATATATTTAGTTATACTTCGTAAATTTCTTTTTTATTAAATGTAAACTTTTTACCCCCGAGATGATAAGGAATTTCAACGCTTTTTATATTTATTTCGTTTTTGGAAAGAATATCTTCTCTACCTAAACAAGATACAACTTTTCCAACGAACAATGTATGATCTCCATACTTTTTTGTATCTATTACCTTGCATTCGATATGGGATACACATTCTTTTATTCTAGGACATTTTACATTTATTCCATCTAAGGGTGTTAGGTTGGTTTCTTTAAATTTATCTATTTTTCTTCCAGAATGACTACCACAGTAAAAGACTTCTGAAATAATTGCTTTTGTAGGTACATTAATAGTGAATTCTCCAGAATTTTTTATAAGATCGTGAGAAAATCTTTGAGGAGCAATAGATATGGCAATTATTGGAGGACTTCTGCTTATGATCATACTCCAAGCTAAAGTTATAATGTTATTTTTATCCTCATATCGAGATGTACATAGAACTGTTTGTCGTGGATGGAGCAGACGAAGATGGTTGGTAATATTTAATTTTTTAAATTCCATCAATAATACTAATTGAATTTTTACTTATAATCTTTGAACATTAACTAATAGCTGATTTGTTTTTAAAAAATTAGTCTAAAATTTGATTAAATTCTCTAGTTAGTTTTGCTGGAAATTCAGCTAGATAACTATCGGGACCGGTAATAAGAAGATAATAATAAGGCTCAAATAGTTTTTCCACAGTAACGCCTATTCCAGAATTAATAAGATAAACCCAAACCTGTGTTCCTTCATAGAATCCCTGTCGATATTTCCATTCAAAAGCGTCAATTTCTGGAATGTCCCCTAAATTCCTTAAAATGATTTCAATATCTTGAAAAGTATATTTATCTCCGAATATCGCAATGGGGCTAAGATCAAACGAGGTTATTATAATATTAAACAATCCATACCTTTCCATTTCTTCTAAAAATTTGGCCGCTAGGAGTTGAATTTCTACTTGATTATTATAAACACGATTTCTAGCATCAGTATCAGTTAAAATATCAATAATTTTTTTTTCTTCATCTTCATTAATCGTTTCTGAGTCTTCAAGGGGAATTTTATGTGAAATAATTGAATTATAGATAAAGTCGACTTTTTCTTTTACAGATTTGTGTAGCAAATAAATTTCAGTTTGAGCAGTAATTAACGCATCTCCTTTATATTTTTTTTTCTCTTCTAAAGCTTTCTCTCCGTTTTCTCGAGTTAGAGATTTAAACTCAAGTGTTCTAATTTCCTTATCTAAGTTTTTAGCGAATCCGAATAATGCAGAGACTAAACCAGCATTTAACACAAAAGAAGCATCATGTGGATTAATAGAATTATCTATAATTTCAGTAAAATCAAAAAATCTTTGATATAATTTTATTCCATCGGGTAATTTTTTGATATCTTTGTAATAGTAAGGATAACCTGTGCTTGTAATTATTGATATGTTATAAATAGTCATAAATAATAACTAGTTTAATAGAATAATTCTGTTTTAAATCGATATTATAATTGTAATTTAAATATTTATATTTAAACGAATTGATTTAAATTCACGATGACAATGAAAAATTTAGGGAAATTTTTATAATCGATTATTAAAAAAATAAATTTGATTCGATAGATTTAAAGTCAACATAATGAAATTTCATCTTAACTATAATATTATAATAGCGGGTTTCCCTGGAAGCGCTTGAGTTGCTTTTTTTTCTTCTGATTCTTTTTCAACGATGATCTTTACAGTACAATTATATTTCTTTTCAATAATTGACTTGATATCATTGAAAAAACTTAATTCTTCGATGGGTGATAATGAAAATTTCGAGAATTTTCCAACATTTTTTAGAATTTTACTAACAGTCTGACTGATATATTTCCCATGAGGTTTTAGATTGCTGTCTTGCATTATTTCTTTCATAATTTCACCTTGGTTTCTCGTTTCTTCTAATAATCTAATTAAACTAGAATAAAATTTGAATTTCCATTCATCAGCTATGATAATTGAAATATTTTTAAATTTATCTTTTTTCATAACTAATTTAATGCTATTAATATCGTTTATTATATTGTCCATTAGTTTCCATTTGAAGTCATTTTCGGTTGTAAGTAATTTTTCATTGTAGGAAGGCCAAGAAGCTAAGCTAATATAACCTTTTTTACCTATAATTTCCCAAATTTCTTCAGTTATATGAGGTGCGATTGGGTGAAGCAATAAATTAATTTTTTCCCGGCATTCTTTGTAGATTTCTTCAATTACACCTTCATTTTTATATTTATTCAAATCAGAAGAAAATTGTATTATGTAATTTACAGCATCACGAATAGCAATTTTATCTAAAGCCTCAGAAACAGATTTAATTGTTTTATTTAGATGGTATACTATAAGCGTATCTCTAATATTCTTTTCTTTTTTTATATTTTCTGGAGGTTCTGCTAATTGTAAGAATATGTTTCTAATAAACCTAGAAGCAAAACCAATACCTTCATCTGACCATTCTAGACCCGATTGTGGGCTTGCACCGAATAATATAAAAAATCGTGCTGCATCAGCTCCATAATCATTCATTATTCCAATCGGATCAACTGTGTTTCCAAGAGATTTACTCATTTTAACACTTTTCAAAAGATATTTGGTTCCACATCTCTTACATTTTTTATTATTTTTTTCTGCTTCCACCGCAAATGAATCACATTTGGAACAATAAGGATGAGTTTTATTAATCATACCCTGAGTCAAAAGTGCTTGGAATGGCTCATCAAAATTATGTAATCCAAGATCACGAGTTACTTTAGTAAAGAATCGTGCATAAAGCAGATGCATTACCGCATGCTCAATGCCTCCAATATATTGGTCGACATTCATCCAATAATTAACTACTTCCTTTCGGTAAGGCCAAACTTCGGTATGCGGATCGCAAAATTTAAAAAAATACCAAGAGCTATCAACAAAGGTATCCATCGTATCTGTTTCGCGCCTAGCCGGTTTACCACATTTAGGACATGTGGTAATAACAAAAGTTTCACTAGTTTCTAATGGATTACCTTTTCCCGTGAACTTTACATCTTTAGGTAATTTAACTGGCAAATCTTGGTATGGCACTGGTATGGTTCCACAATCATCGCAATAAATAATGGGAATAGGACAACCCCAATAACGTTGACGCGAAATTAACCAATCTCTTAATTTATAATTAACAGTACTATAACCCATACCTATATTTTCTAATTTTTCTGTTATTGACTTAATAGCTATACGATTCTCCATCCCATTAAATTCTTCAGAGTTGACAAGAATACCGTCACCTTCGTATGAGCGTGTCATTTTATCTTCTCTTAATTCATAATCAAAAGGTTGAATTACTATTCTTATATCAATGTTATACTTTTTAGCAAACTCGAAATCACGTTGGTCGTGGGCAGGTACTGCCATAACAGCACCAGCACCATATTCATAAATAACAAAATTTCCGATGTAAACTGGAACCTCTTCTTTTGTCATTGGGTTAATGCAATATTTTCCAATAAAAATTCCATTTTTTTCAATTTCAATATCAGTTCTTTCAAATCGATCCTGTTTCATAACCTCATTGTATAATATTTCAAATTCTTCCTCGTAATCAGTCTCTTTTACCCATTCTATTACCCATGGATGTTCGGGGGCAAAAACCATAAATGTAACACCATATAGAGTATCTGGTCTTGTAGTGAAAATATCTATGGATCTATCCTCACCTACAATAGGGAATTTTATTATACTTCCCTCAGAACGTCCTATCCAATTATTTTGCATTGATTTAACATTTTCTCCCCAATTGAGATTGGTAAAATCTAGCAATTCATCTGCATAGGCTCTTATTTTTAAAAACCATTGTGTTAGAAATTTTTGTTCAGCTTCAGAGTTACAACGCCAACATTTACCACCTTGTACTTGTTCGTTAGCTAATACTGTATTACAACCAGGACACCAATTAACATAAGAATCTTCTCTATAAGCAAGGTCCTTTTCCATAAATTTTAAAAAAAGCCATTGATCCCATTTATAATAATCCGTATCATGACTGTAAATTAACCGTGTCCAATCGTAAGAGAGACCTATTCTTTTTTGTTGTTCTTTAATAGCTTCAATGTTTGAATCTGTCCAAATTTCTGGATTTGCACCATGATCTATTGCTGCATTTTCAGCAGGTAAACCGAATGAATCGTAACCCATAGGATAGAGTACATTGAAGCCACACATTCGTTTATATCTTGCATAACAATCGCCAATTGAATAATTACGTAAATGACCCATATGGAGTGCTGATGAGGGGTAAGGATACATTTCTAGAACATAATATTTCGGCTTTTTTGGATCTTCCTTTACTTCAAAAATTTTATCTTTTTCCCATCGGTGCTGCCATTTAGCTTCTATTTTCTGAGGATCGTACTCAACCATAATGACCAACTCGAATTTAACCAATTCCACTGAATAATTTAAATATTTAAGATATTAATATTTCGTTCCATAAATTTTTTTTGAAAACTTTACTGATATTAAGAATAAAGATTTTAAAGCCTCAAATAGTTTTTATCTTAGAGAGATTTTTAACTAGAAAACCCCACCTAGGTTTAAGAACCCTAATGACGATTGATAAAATTAGAGTATCTATTGGTTCGGCTGCCGTTTTAGGTTTAGATTCCATAAAATTTGAAGTTGCACCCACAACTTGCTATATTATGACTTTTAAATCTGGGAAATGTTCTGCTAATTGTGGTTTTTGTCCGCAGGCAAGATCTTCGAATTCTGCTCTTGAAAAACTCTCCCGGATTGTATGGCCTGCTTATAATTTTAAAGATTTTTTAACAAAATTAAAATATACATCTCCTTTAAAAAAATTCAGAAGAATTTGCATTCAAACACTAAATTATCCTGAGAATTTTCAAGATTTAACTGAAATTATCTCTCAAATTAGAAAAATTTCAGATATTCCAATTTCTGTTGCAATGCCTCCAACATCAATAGAACAATTAAAGGAGTTAAAATCTAAAGGAGTAGAAAGAGTAGGGATTGCTCTAGATGGGGCTACACCTGTGATTTTTAATAAAATAAAAGGTAGAGACGTTAACAGTCCATATAGATGGGAAAATCATTTCGAATGTTTGAGAACAGCTTTAGATATTTTCGGAGAAGGTAATGTAAGTACTCATATTATAATAGGTTTAGGTGAAACTCAGAAGGAGGTACTAAGCCTTATTAATGAATTGCGTGATTTACAGATTTTACCGGGATTATTTTCATTTACTCCAATAAAAGGGACTAAGCTTGAAAGTATTTCTCAGCCCAACATTGTTAATTATAGAAAGATTCAGCTTGGAAGATATCTCATATTCGATAAAAATAGAAATCTAAATGCCTTCACGTTTGATTCAAAAGGAGATATTATTAAATTCAATATGAATAAAAATCTATTAAAAGATATTCTTGATGAAGATGGTGCGTTTTTAACTCCAGGATGTCCTGGTTGTAATCGTCCATATTATACTTCCAGACCATCTGGTCCAATATATAATTTTCCACGAAAATTAACTGATAAAGAAAAAGAAGAAATTTATAAGATCTTAAAGAAATTTGTTAATTAAAAAGTTTTAATGAGAAAATGAATACGTGGCGATTTATTCCATTAGAAGTCAGAAATGGTTATTGGAATATGGCGTTAGATCAAGCTATATTAAAGGCTGTTATAAAGAACAAATCGCCTTGCACAGTCAGATTTTATAAATGGGATCCATCTACAATAAGCATAGGTAGAAATCAGAGTCTTTCTAATGAAGTTGACATGAAAGTAACAAAAGAAAAAGGTTTTAACGTGGTCCGTCGAATTACAGGAGGTGGTGCTGTTTTTCACGATAAAGATAGGGAAATTACTTATTCAATAATATGTCCGATAAAATTTTTAGAAAATCTAAACGCTAAGAGTATTATGGAACAGTTTGAAATAATTACACAAGGAATTATATCCGGGTTGAAGAATTATGGATTACAACCAGAAAAGGGCGTTATTCACTGTCCTGCTATATTTATGGATGGAAAAAAAATCTCGGGAAACGCACAGATAAGGAAGAAAGGATATATATTACAACATGGAACAATATTATTAGATATTGATCCTGAATTGATGTATTCTGTATTAACACCTCCTCAAAATGTAAGTAAATCAAGAATGATCAAATCTGTCCGTGCTAAATGTATAGGAATTAAAAATCAATTAAAAAACTATGATGAATCGAAATTCATTAAATCTTTAAAAGAAGGATTTGAATATACACTGAAGATACAACTAGTTGAGGGAACTTACTGTGATTACGAATTAGAAGAAGCTGAAAGATTAATTTTTAAAAAATATTCAAATATAGAATGGTTACATAAATATGAGTGATGTATCAAGATTATATAAGATTATTAAAGATGCAAATGCGTCATGGTCGCATTTTTCAAGATTTTTAGAATTGCCTTCTGGTAAGTTAAAGCCATTTTTCAATCTAGCTCAAAAAATTACAAGACAACATTTTGGAAATATCTTAAAAATATATATTCCAAATATTAAATTTCATGCTATTAGTGTGACTGGGGGAGATTGTGCATTAGACTGTGCCCATTGTAATAGAAAATATCTAGATGGGATGAAACCAATAACATCAAAGTTAGAATTAGAAAAGCATCTATTGAATCATTATAATAATGGAGGAGTGGGCGTCTTAATTTCTGGAGGATGCGAATTGGATGGATCTGTTCCATTAATAAATTTTTTAGATTCTGTAAAAAAAGTAAAAAATCAAACAAATAATAAATTAATTATAAATACTCATACTGGATTATTGAATGAAGAAACAGCGAAAAAATTAGCAGAAGCTAATGTGGATATCGTATCATTTGATATAAATATGGATGAAGAGATTATTAAAGAAATTTATCATTTAGATAAGAATGTAGATGATTATAAAAAAGCAATAGTTCTTTTAAAAAAATATAAACTAAATATTGTTCCACACATTTGTGTTGGTTTGTATTATGGAAGGCTTCATAAAGAATTAGATTCGATAAAATTCATTAAAGAATCTGGAATTAATCCATCTTTGATAGTTTTAATTGCGTTAATCCCTCCAAAAACTTCTGATGTGAAATTTGAAAAATTAAATCCTCTTGATATAGCAAAAGTTATTACAGCAATTAGGTTTATTTTTCCAAGTACAGAAATCTCGTTAGGATGTATGAGACCAAGAGGAGTTATGAAAGTAGAATTCGAAAAAAATGCAATAAATGCAGGAGTCACTAGAATTGAAATTCCCTCACCTCGAACCTTAAAATGGCTAAAAAAAATTAATCCAAATATTAAATTTAAATTTTATTCTGCGTGTTGTGCAATTCCCGTTGAATTTGAGAGTTTGGCAATAAGCAATGAATCTGATATTAAACGATATTTAAATATTTAATGTTAATAAAATCCAACTATGATAAATATAATTGGTCTTAAAGGGATCCCTTTTATAAAACCTGGAGATAATATTCCAAAAATTATACTTGAGGCTTTAGATAAGAATAATTTATCTTTAGAGAATGGAGATGTTATCATTATTGCTCAAACAATAATCTCCAAGAGTAAAGGATTGATTAGGAATTTAAAAGAAATTAAACCAAGCATAAAAGCTATTGAAATCTATGAAAAATTAACTCCAAAAGCCAAAAAAGCTGGTATACCTATCAAAAGTCCAGAACTAATTCAATTAATATTGGATGACGCAAAGGAGATCATTAAGGTTGAACACGTGTTAATAACTGAAACAAAGCACGGATTTATCTGTGCGAATGCTGGAATTGATAAATCGAATGTAGAAGCTGAAAATAGTATTATCTTATTACCTAGAAATCCAGATTTAGAAGCTAAAAGAATTAGAAAAATGCTAAAAGTCGCTACTGGAAAAGATATAGCTATAATTATTTCAGACTCTTTCGGGAGAGCTTTTAGAGTTGGAGCTACTGGAGTTGCCTTAGGTGTTTCTGGAATAGACCCAATTTTAGATAAAAGAGGGTCTAAAGATTTATTTGGGAAAAAATTGCAAAGCACAGTTATAGGACAAGTTGATAACCTATCTTCAGCAGCACAGTTAATTATGGGGGAGGCTGATGAGGGGCTTCCTGTTATTATTATAAGAGGGTATGAGTTTGATAAAACAGAAAAGGCTTCAATAAAAGCAATCTTGAGAAAGAAGGAATTTGATCTATTTAGAGAGGAAAATTTTACTAATCAATTATTTGAGGTCTTGAAAAGACGGAGGAGTTATAAACTAGAATTTGATACTAAAGAAATTGAGAAAAAAATTATTGAAGAATGCATAGATTTAGCTAGATGGGCTCCAAGTGCTCACAATAGACAATTTTGGCGTTATACTTTCTTGGAAAAAGGAAGAATTCGGGAAACTTTAATTTATAATATGAATGCAAAGTTAAGGAAGGATTTAAGTAAAGATGGGAAATCAAAATCGTTTATTGAAAATAAGATTAAAAAATCAAGGAAGACCTTTCTAAATGCTCCATATTTAATTCTATTATGTTTAGATACCAGTGATTTAGAGAAATATTCTGATGATGAACGAGCCGAAAATGAGTTTATTTTAGGAATACAAAGTATAAGCGCTTCAGCAACTTACTTGTTACTTGCTTTTCAAATAAAGGGTTTAGCAGCATGCTGGTATTGCGCACCTTTATTTTCAAAAGATATCATTAAGAATAATTTAAAGTTGCCAAAAACTTACGTGCCCATGGCATTCATAGCAGTGGGTTACCCGTTAAGAGAACCTAATGCTCCAACACGTAAAAAACTGAATGATATTATTTATGATGTAAAAAAATAAGAGTTAATTGCAAAGTTATGTCTAAAAATCATTACGTAATTCTTGCTGGCGGTGTTGGAGCCGTAAAATTTATTGAGGGCTTGGTTCAAGTAGTAGTTCCAAAGTTATTAAAAATAATTGTCAATACTGGCGATGATATTGAATTATTTGGTCTTAAAATATGCCCCGATTTAGATATTATTACTTATACGTTAGCGAATCTAGTAGATAAAAGCAAAGGTTGGGGTTTTGTTGATGAAACATTTAATTGTTTAGGAATTTTAAAAAAATATTATAATACGGGATGGTTTAATGCAGGAGATAAAGATTTAGCAACTCATATATATCGTACAGATTTATTTAATCAAGGTTTTAATAAAGCTGAGATAACAAAAAAAATTTGTAAAAAATTAGGGGTAAAGCCTGAAATAATCCCTATGTGTAATGAAGAAGTAGAAACATATATAAAAACATCTGAAACAAATATGCATTTCGAAGAATATTTTATAAAAGATAAATGTGAACCACAAATTCTTGATGTTGAATTTAAAGGAATTGACAAAGCTAAGCCAGTTGAAGGTGTGTTAGAATATATAGAAGAGGCAAAGAAAATAATTATATGTCCCTCAAATCCAATTGTTTCTATTGGAACTATCCTTCAAGTAAAAGGAATAAGAGAATCATTAATAAAAGTAAAAAGTAAAGTATACGCAATAAGCCCCATAATTGAAGGCAAAGCTGTTAAAGGACCAGCTGATAAACTTATGAGAAGTCTCGATTTAGAGGTTTCTTCGCTTGGAGTAGCAAAATACTACAAAGAATTTTTAGGGAATTTTGTTATTGATAATAAAGATTGTAGATTAAAACCAAAAATCGAAAAACTAGGAATTAGAACTTTTTGTTTTGATACATTAATGATAAATTTAGAAAAAAAAAAAGAATTAGCTAAATTTTTAATTAAAAAATGATAAAACCTATACCGTTTCCGCAGCCATGGGCGCTACTTCAGTAACTTCTTTTTTCACCACTTCCTCCTCAATTTTAACGTAATCGCCAACAGAAGCAAGAATCTCCTTTATTTGTCCTTCTTGCTTTAATCTTATTACCAAGTTTCTATGTTTAGCGTAAGATATACAATATGCTATTAATGGAAAGATTAGCATCAACGGTAGAAGTAAAATAATTACAGCTTCCGGAGAATACATCGCTAATGACTCTGTAATCGCAGGAGGTAAATTAAACACATGAATGAAAAACCAATGAGGATGGATAATTATGAAACTTATAATAATTAACAGACTTATTCTAAAAGCAAAATTGATACCGGTGGAAGTTACCAAATTTTTTGCTTGTGGAGCAGAAGATTTTGCTGTTAAAGTGTTTTCTGCTTCAGAATCCTCTTTAAAAAGACGTTCTACATATCTACCAAGCCTTCTAGTCTTCGAAGCTGCGGTAACGAGTTTTTTCTCTTCTTCCTCCAATTTTCTTTTCTCTATCATTTCCTTTATATAAGAAAATCTCTCAGCAGTTTTGGCAAAAAGTTTTATAATTTTTTCTTTTTCTGCTTCAATTTCTTCTCTTCTTTTCTTAGCTTCTTCTTTAATTTTGTCTACATCGGTAGTTATGAGCAATGATTCTCTTCGTAAAATTCGTAATTGAGTTCTTAATCTCTCGCTCCTTTCTAAAGATGGTTTAGTAACCGTATCTGTGTAATTAATTTGAAAGGCAATTTCTAAATAAAGATAGCACATAATAGCAAGTAAGATAACAGGACTAGCAATAAAATTAAAAAAATTATCTAATGGCAAATCAGTTAATTTCTTGGAAATTGGATTAACTAAATTCTCTAATTCTTTAAATTTAACATAAAATAAAAGCAACATATTATTAAAACCAAACACCATTAGAGGTATTACAATCATTAATACCAGACAACCAATTACCACAAGACAATATTTCGGGTCGTTCTGGAATATAGCTCTTATAAAAAATATTATGGCAATTACAAATATTAGTACAAAAGAAAATAAATAGAGATTACTAAGAAGATTTAAAAAATTTTCAACGATTAAATCTGGAATTTCTTGTAAATAGGGTGCCTTTCCATTTGGAAAAGGAAACCATAAACTTAAATAATTTTTGAAAAATTCATTGATAAAGTTATACAAAAATTCTTCATCAAAATTAGGTACAGGGCTAAATAGAAAAGCCACACCAAGTCCAATTGAACTTGCGACAATATATAAACAAAAATAAATTAAGTAAATTAGAACATTCTTTAAATAACTAATGACTTCAAAAAAGACCAATTTTCCTTCAGGATTTTCAACTACAGATTCAAAGTTAAAGATAGAGCTGAAAATGAATAATATAAAAATGAAGAGAGCCGCATTTATGATATTTAAAATTAGTAAAAACCTTCGAGCTAACATCCTAATAGGCAAACCCCTTTTTCTTTGCTTCTAAATAATTATGGAGCACTTGTTTCATTATATCGTCTGGACCAACCGTTACGAGATTTACACCAATGTTACGGACCTCCTGCCTAATTTTAAGAATATGTTCCATCATCTCTTCACTTATTGCTTCGGCTAGAGCTTTATCGGTTGATGATAAATCAATCTCGTGGATTTCAAACCAAGGACTGAAGGGATTAATAACAATAATAGTATGGTTGAAAGGTATTAATTTTCTAACAGCCATACTTATTTCTTTTGATTCTGCTTCTAAATCTGAAATAATAAAAATTAAGGATCTTTTCTGAAATCGCCTTATAAAAAAATCTATTGCTTCAACCATTTTACACTTCCCCTGTGGCTTAATTTTTGCAACAAAATCTAAAACTTGATAAAAATGATCCTCCCCTCTGCCAGGCTTTAATAAATGCATATTCTTTTTATCTGAGAATGTAAACACGCCGACATTATCTCTACGGGTTAGAGCAACTTTTGTTAATAGCATACACGCCCTAATAGCATACTCAAATTTAGTATTCTCTATAGCTCCTCCCGCCATTGTACTAGAAGAATCTACCAGAATCATAACAGTTACATCTCTTTCAGTTTCAAATTCTTTTACAATTAATTTCTGAGTCCGGGCGCTTGCTTTCCAATCAATTAGTCTAAATTGATCTCCAAAAACGTATTTGCGCATTCCATAAAATTCTGAACCAAGCCCTTTTTGCTTAGACCTTTGAGTTCCATAGCTTAATTGCAGAGACCTCTTAGAACCTAATATTTCAATTCTTTTAATGTCTTCATAGGGTGGATAAACCAGAATGGTTGAAACGCTATCGGGAACAATTCTTTCTAACGAATTAAATCCTAATCGATCTTTAATTGTTACAGATAGAGGCCCAAGAGGATATTCCCCTCTAACTTTTGGCTCAAGAACGTAAGAAAATTTAACAGTATCTCTAGCACCTATTCGAGTAGTAATATAATTCTCTCCTAAAATTAATCTAAATAGTTGGGGATTATAATAATCTCTAATCTCAAGAAAATCAAAATTATTTTTACCTGTATTCTCTATGACGACCTTGACATGAAAGAAATCGTCTTTGAAAACTTTCTCTTTTTCAAGTTCTCTATGGACTTTCAATTCTTCGATATTCATCTGATAATGAAAAATTGGCAAACTAATGATGGTACTGAACAATAATAATATGGCAAAGTAAATCAAAAAATAATTAACAAATGCAAAACCGGCTGTAAGAAAAAAAACTGCAAATATAACTAAAATTCTACCTTTTCCACCGAGTATTTCAAAACACCATATTTAATTTTTAAATTTTTTTAATAGACCATTTTTTATTCTATTGATTTCACAAGATTATCAAACAAATATAAAAATATGTTATATAGGGATTGATATTTCTTCCAATATGGTTGTTATCACTGTTTTAATATCAAGCCCTTCAAGTTCAGCTTCTGGTTTTAATAGAATTCTGTGATTGAATGCTGAAACTGCTAACGCTCTAATATCATCTGGCGTTACGTAAGTTCGACCTAAAATGGCAGCTCTTGCCTTAGAGGTTTTCATTAAAACTAAACTAGCTCTTGGTCCACAGCCTAATGCAATTTGTGGGTGATTACGGGTTTTTAAGACGATATCTCGAATATATTTTAAGATCCTATCATCAATATATACTTTATTCATTAATTTTTGAGCAGCTAAAATTTCTTCTCCTGTGGTAACGTGATCTACTGATGGAGATTCACCTCCAATTTGTCTCTTGAGAATTTCAACTTCATCGTCTTGTTCAGGATAATCAAGCCAGAGTTTAAAAAGAAAACGATCTACTTGAGCTTCGGGTAGAGGATATGTTCCCTCCATCTCTACAGGATTTTCTGTTGCAACTACTATAAATGGCGATTCTAATGGTAAGGTTTCTCCTTCGATTGTTACTTGCCTTTCGGCCATTGATTCAAGTAGTGCTGCTTGCGTTTTTGGAGCGGCTCTATTAATTTCATCAGCTAAAACGAGATTTGCAAAAACTGGTCCTTTTTGGAGAACGAACGTGCCCTCTTCTTGCGAAAAAATTTTTGTTCCCGTTATATCAGCTGGCAATAAATCTGGTGTAAATTGAATTCGCCTAAAAGAGATTCCAAGGGTTTTTGCGAAAGTCTTTGCCATAACAGTTTTACCGAGCCCTGGAACACCTTCTAAAAGGACATGCCCGTTCACGAGCAGAGCGATAAACAGTTGTTGAAGTATATCTCCATAACCCACGATAACCCGCGAAACTTCGCTCAACACCTCCTGCGCTATATCGCGAATTGGTTGAACATCTAACTCTTCATCTCTATATTGACCTTTTTCTTGAACTTTCATTTTATTTTCACTCCTTTTTTTTTGTTATTATAACTTTATTTTTTTTTTATAAACTTGATTAAATTAAATATTATTAACAACCCATTCCATCTCGAAGAATAACTCCTCAAATTCTTGTTCACTTCTAACTTTTCGTTTTCCTCTTTTTATTAATAACATTCTTTCAATGAATTTAGTTATTCTTTTGATCTTGAGTTTTGTTATTTTTGGATCTTTAGCAGTTACCAAATTAACCACATTTTCTGTTGTAATTTTACGCTCTCCAAGTTGCACATTTAATCTCCGTTCTAATCTCCGATAAAGTAAAGTTAATGCTTTACCAAATCGCGCCTTTTCTCTGTACCATTCGATTTTTTTTGCGAAGAAAGACGATGTCCTAAATCTTGCTTGCTCTTCCTTTTTTTCTTCCTCTTTAGCTTTCTTTTCTTCTTCTTTTTTTTTATTTTTTTTAGGTAAGTATCTATTTAACGTATAAGTAGCTAAAAGCGGATAAATCCACGCCGTTAACGGATTAGTTGAAAGATGAACGATATATTGAATGTAAAAGCCATATATTCCCGCCGATGTCATATCTCTTGAATGCTCTGGGCGTATATGAGCTTCATCAAAGGCAATTATCCAATCATCTTTATCCTCTCCATGTGTAAGCCATTTAATTATATTAAGAGCAAGTTTTTGATTATCATAACCATCTTCATTAATTAATTCATTATTAAATAAGCTTGCGTCAGCTGTAACAACTAATCGCGCATCATCAGTTTCTTTTGCCATAAAAACTGCTTGTTCATATATACCGAGAGGGAACTCTAATAAATCATCCGGAAAATCTTCACCAATAGAATCAGCAATAAAACTAAGATCAATATTATCATCATCCACATCAAACTTTTTATCGTCATTTTTATCAACAAAACTTGAAGCAGTTGAATATCCTAAAACATCCCATCCTGAATATTCAACAAACGGTCCGCCTACTGCTACACTGCTATGGGAAAGAATAACTTTATTAAGCCCATCTGTTATTGGATGACTTTTAAATGTTGTTATAACAGGAAAGGTGGCCCTTTTGTCATAGGATCCATGATCGCGCAAAACACCATCAGGAAATATAGTAATTGGTACTAATTCTTTCACATCTGGATTCAAAATATTGGCAAAAAAGATTTCCCATAATAATGTACTTGTAGAACCATGATCATGACATAATAAAATTGAGTTTCCCCCTTCTAAAAATTCCATAAAATAAGGAATTTCGTAAATTGGATTATAGAATTTATTTGAACCTAATATAACTAATACAACAGACTTATTCACCCTTTCGGTTGTACTTAAACTTGATTGAATGTTATAAACATTATATCCTTTTTCTTCTAATAATTCTTTAAAATCAGAACAACCATTCCAATCATCATTGTATATTGAGAAATTTTGATCATTTGTCCCTTGATCGATTATTGGTGCCATTAAAGGAATGAATGAAAAAACGAATATAATTACTAATAAAGCTTGCTTGTAAATTGAACCTCCTGCCTTTTTCCGAGATTTAGTTTCACGAGACTTATGTACATGAACATTTCTAATAAAAATTAATAAAGCAAAACCTGTAAAAGCTGCACCAACAAAACATAAAAGAGGAAGGTAACTTAAAAATAGAGGTTGGGGTCCTTCATAATTCTCAATAAAAATACTAATACCAATTCCATAAAATATAAGGTATACTGTAAAAAAGGTATAAATAATTCCCTTTGAAATCTTAATACTTTTTTCTGAAGATTTACCTGCTTTGATTTTAACCATATTAATGTTTTTTTTTATCTTTTTAAATTATTTAATCCAAGACTTGTTTAAAACAATTATATACTAAATGAAAAGGTTTTGTTGGTGACTTCTTTATACAAAGTTGAAAATAATTTTGCCGTGTAATTGATTTCGTTTTTTGTTGGCTCTAAACCTCCATAGATAATATCTTCTATGTGTTTTACAAATGAGTAAGTTGATTCAGGTGATTGACCTAATTGATTTACAGCAGTAATGGCGTATTCTCGAATAGTTTGATGAGGCAAACGAGGCTTTCTAAACTTGTGATCCATGACAGCACAATATACCAAGTAAATATAAGCAATTGCTTCTTTTGGTCTATTTGTTTCTACTAAAACTTTAACATTGCGGAATCTAGCTTTAATATTGAATTCTGGCTCTGATTTTTTCTTTTTCTTTTTTTTTGACGTTATTTTAACCATATTTATTCATCATTTCTTTATTTCATTAAACAGTTTATTTAATAATTTTTTTTGAATTTATAACATTTTGTACTTTTTTTTATTTTCTTTAAAAATTGATTTTTACATCTTTCTTTTATTGAATACGTTTATCAAAAATTTAAAATAAATTGATATCCAGTTAACTCGAAATATATCGGCGAAAATAATTCTACTGAGGCATAAAAATCTTGTTCTTTAATTATAAATGGTTTATCGTAAATGATTTTTTCAACATTTTGTATGAATGGATAAATTGACGCTGGATTTAGTTTTAATTCTTTAACTGAAATTATGGCAAAATCTCTAATTGTTTCATTCTCATTCTTTTTTCTACCATATTTAGCATTAATTAATTCAATATAAATTGATTGGAATAGATAAGATA
>JBHLQY010000019.1:0-21545 GCA_048883105.1 Candidatus Thorarchaeota archaeon
ATCGACATTGTAACTATAATATTTTGCTTTTTACGAGTTAATCCGTATATAATAGATGCCCATAATACATGATGGCCCGATACTAATTGTGTACCTCCTATTAAAGGATACCATACTTTAATTAAAAGACTAAACGGAATAAGACTAGAAATAAATCCCCCCATCACGCCAAGAATTGCTGAATAAATTAAATCTAGTGTTAAAAGCTTTTTGGATGACTCTAAACCCATTCCAGTTTCTCGAAATTCTTCTTTTGAAGGTTCTGATAATTCTTCATAATCTTTGGAATTATTTTCTTTTTCTTTATTTCTCATTTTTAAAAATTTCACCTATCCTATTCTTATTTCTACTAAATTTTTAACAGAATATTGAGAGCTATATTCATCAGGGCAAGCATCATCATCGATAACTGATCTGATTGGACCATCCTGATATATAGGATCTCCATCATATTCATATGCTAAAATGACATCGGATTCGTATTTTTTTGCCACATCATCGATTGATAAAGGCTTAGGAGATTCATATCCATCAGCTCCTACAAATGTAAACGTGGTTGCATCATCTTTTAAGATATTCTCTGTTTCTAAAATACTCCAAAGTGTAGCTCCGCTATAAACATAATAATGAGGTTCTACCCGAGTTACAATTTTAAATAATTTATCTTTTACCTGATGGTATTTACCTGATTTAATTTCTGACATTGATAATCTTAATTCTTTAGAGACCTTTCCCTTTATTACAACTATAGTTTCATCATCATCTTCCTCCCCTTCAACTAATGTTAAAAAGGAGTCCTGAGCATATTCGAATGGATTAATGTCTAAACGAACAAAGTTATACACAGATAACCAAACGCAAGTAATTGCAATACATGCAGAAACAACCGAAATGTAAAAATTGCGCTTTTGCATTTTATTCTTTTCTATTTTGGATTTATTGTGATTTTATCATAGAAAAATAAAAAAAAATTAATTATTTTATAGTTTTTGTTGTTATCTCGAACTCGAAAGTATCTTTATATTAATACCCACTACACCATTAAAATATCTTGATCTTGCTGCTCCTGGAAGTATGAACTTGAAAGGAGGGTATCCTTCATTATAAAAATCATCCCAAGGAGAATTGAAAAATGGATCTTTATGTTCATAGCTATAGTTCAATTTGTTTGTAATGCACATTAATAGATTTGATTTAAGCATAGGTGTTGTTCCGTTTACTAAATCAACGTGATTTCCGACTACATATGTCCCATCATTAGCAAACCCATATTCAACATCCGTATAATTAAAGTTATGGGAATATGAATATATTTTTCTAAATGTCTTATTAGAAGGTTGTACATCTCCTGCAGAAAAGGTAATATTCAAGACATAATCGGTATTTTTTGCATTCGTATAATCAACAATCTGACTTATATTTGTTCCATAATATGTTCTATTGAAGTTCCACCACGCTGTGTTTTTGTATTCATAATGATATGGTCCTGAATAAGCATTTGTTATGTTAAAAGCATCTAGTACTAGCGTAGAATTAAGTGAATCATCATTATTATAAACATTAACAGTAATAGTCCAATTTTTTGTTACTGTGATATTTGCCAAATCATAGCATGCAAATTCAATTTCATCACCCTCCGTTGTATCTTTGCCAAAAATTGAGAAGTTACCGCATCTTTCTCCAATAAGGGATTGCTTTAACCATTTTTTATTCGCAGCAATTCCTAAAATAACATCCTTATTATCACTTATAATATTACTCAGCTCAATTACTTCCATCGTTAGTTTTGATGCCGTGTCATTATGAGAAACAAACTCTAATTCACCTGCAAAATTACAATCAAACACTCTTAAGAGTTCCAATACATCCACGCCAGTTATGGGGATACCTGTAGGATCATTAACTGTTATTGGTTGTAGTCTTTTTTCCCACCAATATTTTTCTTGCGATGTCTCCTCCCACATCTCGATATATTTTAATATTTGCTCTAATGTTATTTCAACTTGAGCGCCAGTTTCATTAAAAAGAATAATCTTTGAAGCATTTGGGGCAGTACTCCAATCATCTGGTAGCCCTGACTCATATGTAGGGGGGATCTCATTTGTAATATAAACATAGACCGTCTCTTCTTCTTTTTTCGTTTTGGTGACTGGATTCACATAAAGAAAACCAACCCATCCTGCCATTACTACTAATCCGATAATTAACAATCCAATCGCAGCTTCTTTTCCACTTACATCGCTCATTTTTATTCAATAATTTCTTTTTATTTTTTTAAAGTTTTATTTGAGTTTTTGTGGTTTTTTTCGATATGTTCTAGGATCCCAAACGAAAGCTAGTTTTAAAATGTTATGTCATATTCGCAATTTTCTTATAAAAATTAGTTTTAATGATTAAATCATAAAAGAGCTAATAATATTAATAAAAAACAATTATTGATATTTAGTATTACAATTAGAAACTGAGGCTGAAAAAATTAAGGATTCCCTCATGGAAAAAGTAAAGAGAACTCAGATTCTAAAGAATATAATTTTAGAAGCACCTTACGAAATTTGTATTGAAAGAGCTCGCTATTACACCCAAGTATATAAAGAAACAGAAAAAGAACATCCCTCATTGAGAGCTGCTAAAGCGTTAGCAAGAACCTTAGATGAAATGACAATTTATATCTTGCCTGAGGAGCTACTGGTTGGAAATAGATCAAGTAAATTGGTGGCAACAGTTATTCCAATCGAAAGAGGGGAGTTTAATTTTATTTTAGAAGTGGATTTAAAAAATATAGAAAAAAGAGATTATAAACCTTTTAAAGTATCTCCAGAGGAAAAAAACGAATTATTGAAAGAAATTATTCCATATTGGAGAAAAAAAACGGTCAGATATTATAAAGCACAAGAAATGAAGAAGAATGATTTATTTATTAAACCTAGATTTGGACCTATATCCTTTTTCCGACGAATGAAGCATTTTGGTTTAAAAGGATTTTGGAAAACTGTTAAACCATTATTGAAAGGAAGAATGATCCATATTATTAGAAGCCTAAGAGAAGTTGGTTTAAATAATCCGAATCTTGTAAATAATGTTTTTGACGTTCAAGGTCATCTTATATTAGGAATTAATAACATCATAAAAATTGGATTCAAGGGAGTTAAGGAAAAAGCATTAAAATTAAAGGAAAAATTTCCAAAAAATTCGGAACAATCTTATTTTATTGATTCTGTAATTATATGCTGCGATGCTGTAAAGAGATTTGCCAATAGATTTTCCTCTCTGGCAAAAAAAATGGCAAATGATGAGAGAGATGTTAAAAGAAAAAATGAATTAATTCAAATTTCAAAAATTATGGCAAAGATTCCTTGGAATCCTCCTGAAAACTTTTATGAAGCAGTTCAATTTTTATGGTTTACGCAAGATATTGCTTTAATTAGTTATGGCGTTGGGGGGATAGTTGCAATTGGAAGGCCAGATCAATATCTCTATCCATATTTCAAAAATGACTTAAAAAATGGTGTTATAACAAGAGAATTTGCATTAGAACTAATTGAAGAATTACTAATTAAATTAAGTTATAATCTTTTAATTTTACCGAATTATGCAAAGCAGTCTGCCTCTGAATTAGGCGGCGATAATAATGCGTGTACGGTTGGTGGCTTGGATGAAAATGGAGAAGATGCAACGAACGAGTTATCTTTCGTTTTCATGGATGCTGCAATAAATATCAAAAATATGACGAATTCCTTTTCAATGAGAGTAAGTTCAAAATCATCTGAAGAATATTTATTAAAAATAGCTGAAGTTTTTTCTCATACATCAGGACCGGCGATTTTTAACGATGAAATTATTATTCCCGCTCTTGTTAAAACGGGATATTTGTTAGAAGATGCCCGAAATTATGGTATTATTGGGTGTGTAGAACCTACAGGCGTAGGAGACACTTTTGGATGTACGTCTGGTAACGACATCTCGTTAGTTGGAGTGTTAGAATTAGTTTTGACTAATGGCAAGTTTCGCATGATGGGAAAAAGAACAGGATTAAAGACAGGAAAACTCCATAAGTTTAAATCATTTGAAGATGTTCTGGAGGCTTTTAAAAAGCAATTAAGCGATACAATTGAATTTATTGCAAATTGCGTCAATAGCAAGGACAAAATCTATATGGAAAGATTTCACAATCCATTTATATCATTAACTCTCAAAGGATGCTTAGAAAATGGCATGGATATGACAAAAGCAAGTGCTAAATATAATTTTACATCTATAGGTGGAAGGGGCCTTTCAACTACGGCAGATTCTTTACTTGCAATCAAAAAGGCGGTTTTTGAAGATAAATTAATTTCGATGAAAGAATTAAAAAAATTATTAAACACAAATTTTCGCAGAAAGGAGACAATACGCCAAAAACTAATTAATAAAATTCCAAAATATGGCAACGATGATGAAGAGGCTGACGAAATGGCAAAATGGGTTGCTGAAACTTTCTGTGATGAGGTATTCAAACAAGAATCTATTAGAGGAGGATATTTCAGACCGGGATTCTTTTCTTATGGTATGCATGTTTTTGATGGCTCTTTTTTAGGCGCTACTCCAAATGGAAGAAAAGCAGGAGAGGCGGTTTCTAATAGTATGTCTCCCAGTAATAGATGTGAAAAGAGAGGTCCTACAGCTGTTATAAAGTCTTATGCTAAAATTAATCACGAAAAAATTCCAAATGGAAGTTCTTTAAATTTAAGGTTAAATCCCTCATTTCTTAAAACTACAGAAAGAAAAGATAAATTTGTGTCTTTACTAAAGTCATTCATTGAATTAAAAGGTATGCACATGCAATTTAATATCATTGATGATGATATCTTAAGGGATGCACAAATTCATCCAGAAAATTATTTAGATTTAGTAGTAAGAGTATCCGGATATAGTGCTTATTTTACAGATTTAGGAAAACCTGTTCAAGATGACATCATTCAACGAGTTCAATTTAACAATTTATAATTAAACTATTATAACTCTTTCGATATATTTTTCAAAATAATATTTTTTCTAACAGGGCTTAATTCTAATGCTCTCCTTTTTATTACAATGTTTAAATTTTCGATTAAGCGCTCAGCGAAATAATCGAAAGAAAAGAGAAATCTTTTGTTTATGCGAAAGTATTTGCTCAACAAATAATTGATTAATTCAATTTTAATCATAGGCTCAGGGATTTCAAAAATTCCAGGATTAGTATCTAAAAGAGAACAGCATATCCATGCTAAATCATCTAAATAATTTCCTTCATAACTCTCTTCAAAATCTATTCCATAAATCGTGTTTTTTGAAATGTCGAAGATAAAGTCTCGTAAACGAGTATCTCCCTTATTAAATACAATTACTTCAGAAATATCTTTATCGTTAATAACATTTTGGTTATGTAATCGCGCAATCCATTCAGCTAATTTTTTTAAAGCAAGGAAAATGTTATTCCTAATTTTAGAATCTAAATCATCTAGAGTTGAGATATTTACTAAATTATCGTTGATATAATCGCAAAGATTAACACCGTTTACCTTTTTAAGAATTATATAGGGTTTTTTAAAAAATAAAACTTTGGGGATTTCCAAGCTTTGTTTTTCTAACTGAATTAAAGCTTTGTATTCCTTTTCAGCGTAATTTGTTCGAAAAAGTTTTAAAATGACTTGTTTCGGAAATTTTCGGGGTTTTTTATCAAAATTTAATTCATAGACGATATTCTTTTTGCTACTAAGGCGATTAAGAGAAAATTTATCTGCACCTTTTATTAATTCTGGAATTTCTTTTTTCAAATCGTTTAGGACTTTCTTTTTGATTTTATTTGTATCCATCTCAAGTTATCTATTGATTTTTTTTTAAAGAAAATAATATGTAAAGATTTTGAACATGTTCAGCAAAAAGATTATATGATTTATGTATTATTAAAATAACAAATAAATTCTTTTAATTTTTTAATCCCATGATGAGTGAAAATAAGCATTATACGTTGGGTGTATTTTATGGGACCGATTCAGATACCGAGATGCTAGCTCAAAAATTTGTAGGGAATCTTATTAACTCGGAGGATTTTTGTAAGGCATGTGAGGATGTGGAAATAAATGTTAAATGTGATAAATGTAGAGAGCATCTCAAAAGTTTCGCAAGTTGTATTTATTTTTACGAGAAATTGGGAGAAAATTTACCCGAATTTGTCGAAGATCCTGAAGATTTCTTACCAAAAAATATACCGCCTGTAGATTTTATATTGGTTGTTGGAATTCATCAAGATTTATTGGCGGGACTCCCTTATTATTTGAAAGATAAAGGCATAAAAGCTGTGATAGTACCTATAGAAGACCCTAACTGGGTTCCTGCGGGGCTACAGGTACAAGTTTTAGAAGAGTTTGAAGAATATGGTATTCAAGCAGCTTTTCCAAAACCGTTTTGTTCATTGAATAAGGATCTCAACGAATATAATCAAGTCGGATTTCACCTTACTAAGAAGCATAATTATATTCATGATATTATTGATTATTTTCAAATTGGAGTCCCTATAGTATCATTTTTATTAAGTAAAAATGGAAAATCAATCGAAGATGCTTGTGTGATTCAAAGTGCTCCATGCGGTTCTACATATTATATAATACAACAGTTAAGAGCAAAATACATCGAAAATGGTGAATTATCTCTTAATGAAAAAATAAGTAAAGCACATCACGCTTATCCTTGTAATGCATCAATGGATCAAGATAATATCCTTAAAGATTCTATTCTTCATGTAGGTGGATATCTTGTTAGAAATGCGATTAGACGAGAATTAAATCTTGAAGAAGAAGAGGGTCAAAAACTAACTTATGTTATAAAAAGGTAATCTCCCTATTTTTTTAAAAATGAAATTTTTAAAGTATTAGTAGAATAGATTTTTCAATTAATAATTATATTATAAATTTTATGTCATTAAAAAAATTAGACCTTAAGAAGAAAAGAATTAGAGAGTTTTTTTCAACTTTTGCGCTTAAACCGAAACACAAAGATAAAAAAATTAACGAGATTCGAGATGAAATCTTTGAAGAAGGTATGGTTTATATTCAAATGAAACTGCCTGTTAATCGAATCACTAAAAAATTTGCAGATTCATTAAAAGCGAAAATCCAACATAATTTTATTCATGCAGATATACGTGAAGCTATAGAAGCAGACCTTGAGAGTATCATGAATCTTTATAATAAAGCTTGGCTGACCGTAAATATACCATTTAGGTCTATAACTATAGACACCCTAATTAAAATTTTTGAAGACCCAGACACAGTTTTTTTAATTGCTAAAGTTGATGGAATAGACGCTGGATTCGTTATTTTGGATTTTGAAGGTAATAATAACGAATTAGGAATTATCGAGGCTCTTGGCGTTATACCGGCATTTCAGCGAAAAGGCTTAGGAACCATATTAGGATTGGCTGCTTGGAATTATTTTAAAGAGAAAGATGTTAAAGAGCTTAGGTGTGAAGTATACAAGGATAACGATATTTCTATTAAATTCATAAAATGGATTGGATTTGAAGAATTTGGTAAAAATGTTTATATTCGCGAAGATTTTATAAATGAAGAAGAAAGTGAATATTGGTAAACAAGTTTGATGATTTCTATAATTTAAAATTTAAATATTCTAAAAATTTTTAAATCTTTTTCTAAATCCTTCTTAATTTTTAAAATATTAAAAGAAGCTTTTTTATCTTTCTTTTACAATTATAACTTAGGTTAAGAAAGATGAGTTTAGCAAGTTGTTCACAGCCTGCATGTGATTTAGATGAAAATCTTGAAGAAAAGGAATCATTCTTTAAAGAACATTTTTGGTACTTTTTAATTCCAGCCGCTTTAATCTTAATATTCTCAATTTATTTAGAATTTACGACAGAATTAGTATTGATAAGCCAAATTCTCGCAATTATTTCAATTTTTCTTTCAAGTTATGGGGTTGTTAAGGAGGCAATTCATGACATAGCAAGTAAAAAGATCACCGCTAATATTTTAATGCTAATAGCTGCTGTAGCATCTTTTTTTATACTCCATGGTCAAGAAGGGGCAACAGCTATATTACTCTATGCTATAGCAGAACATTTAGAAGAATTAACAACCGAGAAGTCAAGAAATGCGATTAAAGAATTACTAGAATTAGCCCCCGATGAAGCCTTATTAAAAATTGAAGATGGATATGAAATAATCGAAGCTAAAGAAGTAAAAACAGGTGATATAATTGGTATAAAACCAGGAATGAAAGCTCCTTTAGACGGCGTTATCGTGAAGGGAAAATCTTATTTTGACGAAAGCGCCATAACTGGAGAATCAATTCCTGTATTTAAGAAAAAAGGAGATGAAATTTTTGCGGCAAGTATTAATTCTGATAGTTTTGTTGATGTTAAAGTTTTAAGAGAAAGTTCTAATACAATCGTAGCACAAATTGCTGAAAGCATTAAAACAGCTCAACAAAACAAAAGTGAACATGAAAAATTCATTGAAAAATTCGCAAAATACTATACGCCTATTATAATTATTACCGCTATACTTGTAATGATTGTCCCAACGCTATTTTTTAATTTAGACTTTAATACTTGGTTCTATCGAGGATTAATTCTTTTAGTAGTATCGTGCCCTTGCGCTTTGACATTATCTACACCATTATCAAATATTACTGCTTTAACAAAATTAGCAAGAGAAGGGATATTGGTGAAGGGTAATAAATTCATTGAAAAGGTTGATGATATTAAAGTTTTTGCTTTCGATAAGACAGGTACTTTGACGGAGGGAAGTTTGAAAGTTTTTGAGGTATATACTTATTCAGGAAGTAAGGAAGAAATTTTAAGCATTGCTGCCAGTTTAGAAATGCTTTCTGAGCATCCTATCGGAAAAGCAATAGTTGATCAAGCAAATCAAATGAATCTATCTTTATACTCGGTTAATAATTTTGAAGTGCTTAAAGGAGAAGGTGTAAAGGGCGAAATTAACGGTGAATTATTCTATGTAGGTAGTCAACGATTTTTTGAAGATTTGAATTATAAGTTACCTATCAATGATTTGGATAATATAGAATTAAACGGTACTATCCCTATTCTATTAGGAAATAGCGAGTTCCTTCTAGGTATAATCACAATTAGAGATGTATTGAGAATTTCTGCTCCTATTCTTGTTAATGGTTTGAAAAAGCGTGGATATGATTCAATATTAATCTCTGGAGATAATCAAGCAGTTTGTACTACAATTGGAGAGTGTTTGGACATAACTAACGCTTATGGTGAACTTTTACCTAATCAAAAACTACAAGAGATCGACAATTTGAAAAAAGAATATAAGGGTGTTGCTATGGTTGGCGATGGCATTAACGATGCTCCAGCGTTAGCATTATCTGATCTAGGTATAGCAATAGGAGCTTCAGCCACAGATATCACGCTTGAAACTGCTGATGTTATAATTATGGGGGACGATTTAAAGAAATTGTTAACATATATTGATATTTCAAAAAAAACTAATAAAAAAATCAAGCAAAATATATGGACCTCTATTATCGTCAAGGTTTCTTTCGCAATTCTAACGGTTATTGGTTTAATGACGTTGTGGTTAGCTGTGGGGATTGGTGACATGGGAATATCTCTCCTTATTCTTTTTAATAGTCTGTTACTTTTAAGATATAAAGCAAAATTCAAAGAAATGCCTTCTGAAAAATTAGATAGCAAGGCAAAAATGCTTGTTTGTGAAACTTGTAAAGTAAAAAAGATTATTCCTCAACACCATGGAAGGGACATGATTCAAGAGGGGGAAAATTTAATTTGTTGGAGAAAATTGTTAAGTAGCGATGAATTAAAGTCTTGTGACGAAGAATTACCTCTTTACTGTCCTTATTGTAATAATTCGCTTGAATTGAAATAGATCAACAAAAATCCTTTATAGTTAAATCGAATTATAACTAAGATATAAATTAAATATTTATTAATTTTTAAATTACGCTATATACCATTTGCTTAATAAGGGAATTTAAATTAAAAGCAATTAGGGTTGTTTTCTTTATGTGCGGGAATTGCCAAGTCTGGTTAAAGGCGCTGGACTCAGAATCCAGTCTCATAGGAGTTCGGGAGTTCAAATCTCCCTTCCCGCACTTATTTTCTTTAAAAGGGTAAAAAAAAATATATAATAAAAATTAACTAATATTATACTTGACAATTATTTTTGAAGAATACTATGAAAAACGAACGACAAACCTCTGATGATAATAAAATTGAAAAAAGCGAAATTCCAGATAAAGAAAGAAAAGAATTTATTTTAGTATTTCAGTTAAATGCAATATTAGAGACGTTTGATGAAGTTGATACTACTCCTTCCACCTCTCTAAAAGAATTATTATATCACGATTTAGTACTTTCGTTTGTTGATCCAGAGCATAAAGCAGTTTGGATATGGAAGGGGAGAGGTGCAACAACGAGAATGAAATTTCTTGCTGCCCAATTAGCACCAACCATAAGAGATAGGTACGGAATTGATTATACTATCATTTCTATTGATGATGGTGAGGAACCTTCAGAATTCAAGGAATGCTGTGGATTAAAATGACAAAAAAATTCTAAAATAGAATTGAAAATTATTATAACGCAACATCATGACAAATGATAAAGATCTATCAGAACTTTTCAAAAAAGGTCAGATACCTGAATTAAAGGAAGAAAAACTTATTGTTTTTCAATTTAATGACCAATTGGGAGAATTTGAGGAATTAGAAATCGATGAAGGAGTTCCTTTATATGAATTATTAGACCCTGATTTTATATTGTTATTCGTTGACCATGAACATTTTCGGGTATGGTTATGGCATGGAAGCAACACTACAACAAGGATGAAATTTATAGCAGCTAAAATAGCGCCAAATATTAGAGATAGATTTGGAATAGGATATAAAATAACGGCTGTTGACGAAGGCAACGAAATAGCAGGATTTAAAATAAGGACAGGGATAATAAAAGAATCAGATTTGGCAAAGGAACAGGCAGAAGGACCCACTTATGCTGGAACTGTTGAAGATTTAGAATTACTTGAGGAATTATCCAGAGAGAAAATAATTTTACTTTTAGAAAAAGCAGGAATTCCAGAAGGTTATAAAAGGAAAATGGTATTAGTTAAAAACCAATTATACGGGTATAGAGAATATGAAAGAAATTATATGGGGTCTGTTATAAAGGAGAAAAAAATTTTTCCTTTAAAAGAGGAAGTCCCGGATGGCCCTTATCTAACAGAAAAATACACTCCTAGAATGCTCTTCTCTTACAATAATGTTGTCCTGACAGAGTTTCTTGAAAAGACAGACGATCAAAATAAAGAAGGGAAATGAGTTAGAAAAAAAAGATAGGAATTTGCAATGGTCGAAAACAATGAGCCATGTTAGACGAAAAAGACCTCGTCGTCCTGTTAGGACTGTTCGAAAAAAAAGTAATAAAATAGAATGGTTAGCACTTCTTATATTGATTCTTCTTTTTATGGGTGTTTTAATAGGTATAATATTTGTTATCTTTACAGCACCTTAGAAAGAGATAAATTAAGAAACATCTATGACTAAAATCTAAATTATGAAGTTTTATTACCTTGAAGTGTAAAAGAATTGAAATTATTATAATAATAGAAGAAGAAAGAGAAATTTAAAAGAATAAAATCATTCTAATCCAATTTCCTCTAAACTTCAGAATACTTTTCAATTATATAGTTTTGCAATGAATAAGCATACTTTTCGAGATTTAAAATCAAGAGCCTTTGTTCAACTTGACGAAGGTAAGAAATATCTAACCGCTTAAATAATAATTTCAGCCGATCAATAATATCAAAAATCTCTACAATAATTTTCCAATCATTTGCCCATTCTATGTCTTGATATTCGCTTTGTTCTATTTTTAAAAACCTCTCTGATTTATTATTAATTTAAAATTTATTCACTGATTTAAATCATAAAAATCTTCCTTAAAAAATGTATAGGTGCTGAAAAAAAAGTAATTTTTACAAAAAACAAGAAATTGGAAAAGAAATTATCTAACTTTAATAATAACAGTTTGAGAAACGTTTTGCATTATTCGCAATCTATTTTTGGGATCTCCATAATTATTAATAGCACCAATAATGACATCAATGATACATAAAAGCCAATGACATTTAAGAATGCAGTTTTTTAAGTAAGCTCCTTTAGATGCTTTGCGTAATGTTTCTTCATTTACAGTCTTTAGGCCAAAAATTATTTTACCTAAAGTCTGACCATTATTGTAAGATTCTAAAAGCCAAAAATAAAAAAATCCAAATAAGTAAGCAATTAAGTGGAATAGAAAATAAAATAAAGTCTCTATTTGAAAAACGAATAGAAAGAAAATCCAAGTAGTTAAGAGGATAATGGCAGAATCAATAATCCAAGCGATTATTCTTTTCCATAATTCAGCATATTTTTCTCTTGAAGAAATTTTTCTATCCTTCATATAGTAAAATACTTGTAAATAATTCAGATATTGAAAATAAAAAGTTATAAGTAAAAAAATTATTTATTTAGTTCGAACTACACAAGTTTTAGATAGATTTTGCATGAGTCTTAATCTCTTCTTTGAGTCTCCTATGTTTACAAAAATACCAAGTATTAAATCAATAATGAATGTAATTGGAGTGAATTTAAATAAATTGTTTAAGAAATAATCTCCAGGATCAGCTGGTTCAAGCGTATTTACATTCACAGTTCTTAAACTTAAAGCCTTTTTTCCTAATGTCTGACCATCTGTAATTATTTCCAATATCCAAAAATAGAAAAAACTTATCAAAGGAACAATGATCAGAATAAAAATCCAACTAAGTCTAAAAAGTAATATGAAAGCTACTGTAGATATTCCTAAAATTACCATTAAGTCGATAACTAAAGCACCCATTCTGGGAAGGAAGCCGGCAAATTGTTTTTGAGAGGGAGCCTCTTTTTTAGGTTCTGAAGTCTTTTCTGGTGATGTAGTTTTTATTTCTTTTGGAGCTGTTGGTATCTCTTTTTTTTCTAGTGCAACTCTCTCTCTTAAATCAGCCCCACAATAACTACAAAAATCCACTTCTTTATCTAATTTGTTTCCACATTCATGACAAAATTTCATTGACATTTTTATAGACCATTATAAAGATTTTTTTTATAATCTCTTATTAAAAATAAAAAAGTAATTTTATGTTTTATTTCTTTTATAGTCCAATTTTTAAAAAAAAATATAAATAATCAATTATATTCTAAAACTAATGAAAAAAATAATTCCTATCAATGTCATAGGTATTATAGCTATTATTGGAATTATTTAATTTCATTAAGAAATTTTAAACTCCTTTTGCGATTTGATTTTTCTTTTCTTACGCCTTCTGGTTTAAAATTTCTTTTTCGATATATAATAAAAAAAATTTCAATAAGTTGGTGGATATAGCATTGGAAGATAAAAAAGTATACATTTACGACACAACTCTTCGAGAAGGGTGCCAAAAAACTGACATTGCCTTTTCAATAGAAGATAAATTAAGAATATTGGAAAGATTGATTCAAGATTTACATATTCCTATGATTGAAGCTGGTTGGCCAGGATCTAATCCAAAAGACATTGAATTCTTAAAAAAAATTAAAAAAATGGATTTAGATGATACTAAAATTTTTCAATTTAGTAGTACAAGACGAAAAAATATCAATGTTGAAAACGATAAAAATATTCAAGCACTCTTAAAAACTGGAATAACCAGAGCCACAATCTTTGGAAAGAGCTGGGAGTTGCATGTTAAAGCAGCATTAGAAACAAGCCTAGAAGAAAATTTAAAAATGATCGATGATACAGTCAAATTTCTGACGAAAAATGGATTAGAAGTAATGTACGACGCTGAACATTTTTTTGATGGATATAAAGATAATAAAGAATACGCATTAAAGACACTGACAACTGCTAAAGATGCTGGGGCTTCTTGGATTGTATTATGTGATACTAATGGAGGTGTACTTCCTCACGAATTAAGCTCAATTTTAGTTGATGTAAAGAATTGTTTAGGAAATAATACTCCATTAGGGATTCATGCACATAACGATTCAGGAGTAGCAAATGCAATTGCTCTTAAAGCCTTTGCAGATGGTGCAAAAATAATTCAAGGAACAATTAATGGATTTGGCGAAAGATGTGGAAATACTGATTTAACATCAATAATCCCCATTTTAAAATTAAAGATGGGTATTGATTGTGTATCAGATGAAGATCTTACAAACTTAACCGAAGTTTCTCATTTTGTTTATGAAATGGCGAATTTACCTAGTGAATTAGATCAGCCATTTGTAGGGAAAAATGCATTTTCACATAAAGGTGGCGTCCATATCTCTGCTATGCTTAAGAATGTTAAAACATACGAACACATAGGGCCTGAATTAGTAGGGAATTCCCGAAATATAAAAGTATCAGAATTAGCCGGTAGGAGCTCTATAATGCATATGGCTAAAAAATTTGATATACCACTCACTGAAAATAATCCAAAAGTAGCAGCTATTCTTGAAATAATAAAAGAAAAAGAAAATTATGGGTATTCTTTTGAGGGTGCTGAAGGATCGTTGGAAATTATTATGAGAAGCATGGATATGAATATACAAGACCCAAATTTTTATCGAAATAAATTTTTCGAATTAGAAGGATTTAGAGTATTTACGGAAATGTATAAAGATAATTTAATTTCTGAAGCTACAATTAAAGTTTTTGTGGAAGGTAAAGAATACCATACTGCGGCTGAAGGTAATGGTCCAGTTAATGCCCTCGATAATGCACTCAAAAAAGCTTTAATACATTTTTATCCAAGAATTAAAGAAATCGATTTATCAGATTTTAAAGTGAGAATTATAAACCAAGAAGGTACTGCTTCAAAAGTGCGTGTGTTGGCAGAGACATATGATAAAGAAGGATCTTGGGGCACGATAGGAGCTCATGAAAACATCATTGTAGCTTCTTGGGATGCCCTTGTCGATTCTTATATCTTTAAGCTATTAAAAGACAAATCAAATTGGTAAAATTTTTTTTTTCTATTAAGATGAATTTGGCTAGATAATAAAAATCTATTATCTTACATAGAGAAGTTATTGTTTTTAAAGGTAAATTTTAAAATTTTCCTCAATAATTTCCTTTGTATCTTTAAATTCTGACACATTTATTATTTTGTTTAAATCTTGAATTTCTAATAGTTCACTTTTATACCGATCTTTAAAATCATTAGTAAAATTTTCCATTATATTATCTAAAATTATATTCTTTTGGTTGGTTATAACCAAGACAGCAAATCCATACTCATTATTATAATTAACGACAATTTTAGCATTTTTGGTTTGAAGCATATCTATTTTATCTCGTGAACCTATGAACTCAGAAAGTATATGGTTTATTCCGATTAATATATTACCCCATATAACCGAATCAGTTATGATCCCTTCTTTTTCGAATTTATAAGAATATAATAAAATTCCAGATTTGTGGTAAATATTAATATAAAAAATTTTATTAGTTAATACGAAAAACATTTCAGGTTTTTTAATTAATGTTATACATAAAATAATTGAATTTATCCAGAGAAATATAATGTATAATTCTCTATAAATAGTTAATTGGAAAATTATATAGAGTATATATATTATCATTGGAATACCAAAAATTATTGCATTTATCAAAAATCCTTGAATTGCTTTTTTGTCTCTTGAATTCAAATATAATCTAATTCCTATATATAAAAAATAAATTATAATTAAAATTAGAAAGATGATAGTTATTAATCCTGTTAAAAAATTAAAAGCAAAATTGATCTTCGATGTATCTGTAATTAAATAAGGTGGAGTATCAGAAGATTTATGAATAATTTGAACAGAATCAAAAAAAAATAAAAGACCTATTAGAAATCCATAAAGAGTTGTAAAACATAAAGATGGAAAAATTGATATTTTTTTATATTCAATCATAAAAGAACCAATTAATACCATTAGTCCTAATGTTAAAAATGCAATAGCAGTAGTTAACTTCCATAACATAATATTAACGCTTTCTGATTGATAGATAATTATAGAAAAAACAAAAAGAGAAGAATATAATATTCCCGTATTAAAAATCAATATAATAATTAAAGCTAAGTTTAAAAATGTGCCGTAATTTTTATGATGACGAATAATATGAATTAAAGTAAATGCGTGTATAAATAAAATTATAAAATAACCAATAATTATGGAAGTCGTTAAAGGATTATACATTGCTTAACAAAACTATTATACATATACTCATTTAAATTTTTATCGGAATAACGACTTTGCTACAAATAATAATCTCAAAAACTAAAAATAGATTGTTTTGTTAAATTCAGAATTTCATTCAATTTACCTTATAAGATAAGGACTAAATTTTTCAACAATAATTTCCTTTGCATTTTTAAATTTTGAGATATCAATTAATTTGCTGGTACTACTAATCTCAATTAAATTCTCTCTATTTAGCTCAGAAAATTTTGCCATAAATCGTTGTATGCTTCTTTCAATAACAGAATTTCTGCGATTTGTTAGTAACAAAACTGCATAACCAAATTTATTATCGTATTCAAAAATTATTTCTAATTCCTCCATTTTAAGAAGCTTTAATTGTTCTTTTTTATCGGCGAAGTTTGAAAGTATATGTGAAATTCCAATTAATATAGGTCCCTTTAAGAGGGAATCTATACTCTCTTTGCCTGTTTCAAAATTATATGAATATAAAAGTAGCCCGCTTTTATGGAAAATTATGAAATTATAGATTCTATTACTAAGGTCAAAAAATAGAAAAGGTCTTTTTGCTATTATATAGTACGCTATAACCGCACCAATTAAATAAAAAAATAAGTAAAGATTCTTAATAAAAATATTTTGAGTAATAAGATATATTGAGAATAAAAGAATTGAAGAAGAAAATTGAAAGCTTAATATCATTAATACAATACTTGATTTTTTATCGCGAAAATTAGAAAAATTTCGAATATAACGATAGGGCATTAAAATAATTGCAATACTGTTGTATATTAGGATAAACATTAATATACGAAAATTTTGAAAAATAAAAAGGTAATTAGTTTCTTCTTGAATTATCTTAATTGAGTCTGGAAAAAATAATAAACTAACACTAATCCCTCCTAAAAATGAATAAAGAAAAGTAGATAAATCTATTATTTTTTTATGTTCTATTTCAAATGCTTGAGTCATACTCAACAATGCTACTGAAATTAACCAAGTTATTAATGATATCTTCCATATTATTAATGCAATCTCATTATTAAAATAAATATTAGAAGATGAAGCAAAAAGAGTAAAAATAAAGATTCCAAAGAAAATAAGTAATGAAATATTTAAATAGACACTACTTTTACTTCCATAACTCTCACGATGAGTGAAACTATAAATAATTCCAATAATAGAAACCGTTATTGAGATAATAAGAAGACTTATAGTAATAATCATACCAAATACTAAATTATATATTACGCTGAATTTCCAATTCTTAACCAATATTCATATATCTTATTAATATATAAATCTTTTTTTTAAGAAAAAAAGAATCAACTTATCTTTTTCTTAATCTTTATGTTTTTTTAATTAAATAAAAAGATTTAGTATCGCTATTAATAAGAGAATATGAAAAAAGATAAAATTTGAACTATTAATTTATATGAAAAACTATTTTGTTTAACATAATTTCGCATTATAATATGAATAAATTTATAGAATATTTAAAAGAAGAAAATATCATCAATTCTTTAATTGAATTCTATAAAGTGAAAAAATTTAATAAAAAAGAGAAAGAGTCCCTTAAGTTAGTACTGAATAAGTTAAGCATTATAAATAACCTCAATGAAAATGACGCATTAAATCATAACTTAAATATTAATGATATGAGTTTTGGAAAAATCTACGAAAAAAATCTAAATCACTCAGAAAGAAAACCTTTAGGTGAATTTTATACTTCAAGACCAATAGTAGAGTACATTTTAAGTGCAATCGATTATAATACTAATAACAGTTTAAAAGACAAGAAACTAATAGATATTAGTTGCGGTTCCGGGATTTTTATAATCCAAGCAGTAAAAAGATTGTTATATTATTTTAAAAATCTTTTCAGCATACCTGAATTTGATGATTTAACGATTGAAGATGCGAAATCCATCATCCAAAATGTTAAAGAAAATATATACGGTGTTGATATTAATCCGATTGCTTGTATCTTATGTCAAATCAATATTCATTTTATGTTATTTGAAATCTATAAAACAATAAAAAAATATGAAAGTAATTACAGATTACCAGAGTTTAATATTCTTAATATTAATGCATTAAACCTGAAAATCCACAATAAATTTGATTTTGTGGTTGGAAATCCTCCATATATTTTTATCAGGGAAATCCCCTCAGACCATCGTGAGTTGATAGAAATAGGTGATTTTAAAACCAACGAGGGTCAATATGATTATTATCAGATTTTTATTGAACTTGGCATTAAATTATTAAAGAATCGAGGAAAATTTGGTTATATTGTACCCGATTCACTTCTAGCCTTGTCAAACCGTTCAATTGTTAGAAAATTCATTTATTATAATACTAAAATCAAGGAAATTTATCATACTGGCCCAAAATTCGATGATCCTATCGTGTCTAACATTATTTTAATTTTAGAAAAAGAGAGCGATTTATTTAAAAGAAAAGAAAATATTGTTAAATTCAAATTATCAAATCAACAAGAAATACAAATTACCCAAAAAACATTAAAGCAATGGGATTTTAAGTTCCTAATACATTTAAATGATACAGATATTTCCATTGTCGAGCACTTAAACAAAAATTTTCCCAAATTGAAAGACTTAAATAAAAAAGAGGAATTTAAAATAACCATAAGCAGAGGAGTTGAGTTAGCAAAGACCGGAGAGATAATTTATTGTGAAAAATGTGGAGTATATTTCCCTGTTCCTAAAAAAGCTTTAATTTGTCCTAAATGTCAATCTCTGTTAAAAATTGAACATATAGAAAAAATTATTTATCCTGAAATTCCTGAAAATAGAAATAAGCATTTCAGAAGGTTTTTATTCTCAATGAATCGATATCAGATAAAAGACAATAAGTATATTGATATAAGTAAAAACGGGATTAATTATAAGAATTTAAATATTTACGAAGATCGAATTATCATAAGACAATTAAGTCAAAATAATTTAATTTGTGCTACTTATGATAAAGGCTTATCGCTAACATCTCAATCTTTTTACAATTTGAAAATTCTAAGATCTCCAATAGCAGAATTTAATCATCTGTATGTACTTGGTATTATTAATTCTAAACTTTTATCATATTATTTCATTAAGTCGTTTGGTTCTTATAAAAAATTATTTCCACGAATTCTAATAGAGAAAATAAAATGTCTGCCGATTAAAATACCTAATACTAATGAGCAAAAGAAAATAGCACTTGAGATTAAATTTTATGTTGAAAAAATGTTGAATTTTGAAAATGAACATGTAGCCACCATTGAACAAATTCAGAAAGAAATTGATTCACGAGTTTTTAATTTATATAAGATATCTAGTAAAGATCAAGAATATATTTCTAATTTTATTTCTAATCTTAATAAGTAAATTTTTTTTATAATGAGATGAGTATAATTTGGAAAGGAAAGCAGAAATAACTAGAAAAACAGCTGAAACAAATATTTCTATTGAGTTAAATTTGGACGGATCAGGCAAAGGTGAAATTGATACTGGGTATAAATTTATGGATCATATGTTAACATTATTAACAAGACATTCTAAAATTGATCTAAAGCTTAAAGCGATAGGTGATTTGACACATCACATAATAGAGGATATTGGCATAACTTTGGGAGAATGCTTTTCAAAAGCCTTAGGAAATAAAAAAGGGATAAATCGTTATGGTAGTGCTCTTATTCCGATGGACGAAGCTCTAGCACAATGTGCAATAGACTTTAGTGGTCGGAAAGCATTAGTCTTAAATCTCAATTTGAAGGAAGAATATAATATAGAGGATGTTGCAGTCGAAGATATTAAGCATTTTTTCAATTCCTTTTCAGAAAATACTAAAATGAATCTACACTTACATGTTCTTTATGGAGAAGATCAACATCACGTTGTTGAAGCGGCGTTCAAAGCACTAGCATGGGCAATAAAAGAAGCAAAAAGAATTGTCTCTAGCGAAATTCCTTCCACAAAGGGTAAGCTTTAATGATAAATTTTTCTTGTTATAATTTGTTGTAATGAAAAGTTTTAAAAATTTTGTGATTAAATCTTCTATAAGTTTTAATAATTTTAAAATATCTTTTACAAGTGAGTCGAATCGATAATGGGGTTTAAGGATTTAGGAAGACTCTTTAAAGGGAGAAATATTGTATTTGGGATTTTAGTTTTATGGCTGCTCACCGCATACACAATTCTGTATTTTGCATTATCACTACGAGAGATAAGGATTGTATGGTTGGCACAATTGATCTTTTTTCCTCTCTTAGTCGTTTGCTTAGTGTTATTTATCTACGCAGCATTTTTTCGAGGAGATGTCAGAAAACTTTCATGGAAAAATATAGGAAAAGCTAGTTTATTCTTTTTAGCAGCGATAGGTATTTATTTACTTGTTGGATATGTGGTATTTTTCATCATGATAGATCTTTTTACGTCATTGATGTTTGTAATTTCAATATTTTCTTATATTTTTATCACTGCTTTATTTTCATTGCATTATTGCTTTGTACAAGGAGTTAAATTTGACGATACAGTTTATAAAGCGCCAACTTTTATTGCATTTATAACACGCTGGGGTTTATTCATTTTTGGAATACTAATAAGCATTTTTCTATTATTATATGCTCCTAATATAATTGCAGGAATTGCCCCAGTAGATCCAACAAAAATTAAAACAGCAGAATTAGCACTAATGCTTTATTGGATGCCGATAATTACTATTGGTATGATTCTTGCCGTTACGTTTGTTGCCATTGCAATTGTCATTATTAGGGGGAGATTTAATGCATGGCTTGGTGTTTTCTTCGTTTTTATTGGAGGTTACATTACTTTTTTAATGATAAGTGCGTTGTTTACTATAAAAACAGGTAGAACATTACCCATATTGATCGCTAGAATCGTAATGTTCGCTTTTGATATGTTCATTTTACTAATAACTATTGGAGGACTTGCGGGAAAAAAAGCTGAACTTATCGGTAAGAAATTAAAAATTCTTAGTTCGGATGCCGTTTTAATTTGGTTAATATTTGCTAAGGCAGCGTTTGAATATTCAGATTATATATTGATTGCCACACCTGGTGAGTTAACAGTAATGAAAAGTGTTGCGATATTTTTTCTTGTCATTCCATTAATGATTGTAATGTCCATATATGGAATCGCTAAATATGGATCTATGAAGAAGAAGAGAAAAAGAGTTAAACTGAGAAAAGAAAGAGTAAAAACAAGTAAAAAACAAATAGAAAAAATTACAAAAGTAAGAGAAAAAGCTGAAAAGAAAGC
>JBHLQY010000019.1:21645-35593 GCA_048883105.1 Candidatus Thorarchaeota archaeon
GAAAAGAAAGCTGCAAAAGAGAGAAAAAAATCTTTAAATCAAAATTAAATAATTAAAATTACTTCTATTTTTTAATTTTTTTTAATTAAATTCTCTTAAAATTATAACATACCTAAATTTAGAAAAGAATTAAAAAAAATTATCTAACCATTTTTTGTCTCTTATAATTTTTAAGGATCTTATCAAATTCTTCAGCAAGGTCAGCAAGACCTGTTTGCCTAAATAGACTCATAGCGCGATTTATTACTTTTTCTAAGTTAAGTTCTTTTTCTAAGTCATTTTCTATCATATATAATAAGCGAAAAGAAAAAGATATAAAATGATATAACATGGTGATATTTTAACTATATCTCTCTTAACAATATCCTATTAATATTTAGGACACAATTTAACAAAATTAAAATATTTTAAATAAATATATTTAAAAAAGGTTAAGATAATTTTATTTTAAATAAGATAATTACATTGAGTTTTAAAATTGTCGCTTCGAGACGATTTTCGTAAATTACTTAGAAATTACATGAATGATGTTGATGGCGTGGAAGCTATTGCAGTTTGTGATAGAGATGGATTAATTATTGCCTCTGAAAGCAGGGAAGAATCTGAAAGCGATTCGATTATCGGTGTCATTTCGGCGGTTCTTGACAACTATATTGATAGAATTAAACAGGAATTTGGAACAGAAAGTAATTTCTTAAACATCACTTCAACAGGAGATAAAAAATTTGCATATTGTAGTAAAGGCCCTCAAAGTATACTTACAACTATTGCTGATCCATCGACTACGGATATTGAATTGAGAGTATATTCGGAACATGTAGCAGGAAAGGCAGAATTATTAATTTCTGGCACAGAAAAGGTAACCCTTGAGATACCTGAAATTATTAGACTACTTTCTAAATCCAAGGAAGGTGTACTCCCTAGAGGTGAGTATTCCACAAAATTAATTTTAATCGGTGATTTTCAAGTCGGTAAAACTTCTTTAATTAAAAGATTCGTTGAAAATTCGTTTCAAGAAGATTATATTTCAACAATTGGAGTGGAAATCTCTAAAAAAACTATCGATCTTAGTTCAGAAACTAGAATTAAATTTATAATTTGGGATATTGGTGGTCAAAAACAAGAAATGATACCTTTTAGAAAGCGATTCTATTCTGGAGCAAATGCAGCTATCATCGTGGTTGATAGAACTCGTCCAAATAATCAGGAAAGTGTTCATTTTTGGTACAACGAAATTAAATCTTCCGTCCTTGCAAATATCCCTATTGTTATTGTTGGTAATAAATCTGATTTAATTAACGATATTGTTGTGAGCGAATTTGATATTAAAAAGGTTGCTGATGAATACAGATATCGTTATATATTTACATCCGCCAAGACTGGTGAAAATGTTAACGATGCTTTTCTTTATATAGCCCATAGATTTATAGAAACGGTTTAATTTTTTTAACTAAATTTATTTAATTAAATTACTTTTTCTTAATTAAGTGGTAATAGACCATTTAAAATTAATTCAAATAAAAGGAGGTAAGAGAAATATAGTATTAAAGGTATCATTTAATGAGATCTTTGCGACTTGAAACACAGCTGGCTACCTCATGGGATTTTCAATAAAAGAAATCACATATAAACAAAAATACTTATTGTATCTCACGGAACCAACGCTTTCTGGACCTTGGTTTAGCTTTAAATTAAAAGGAGAATCTATAGGAACTATACCTGTAGTATTAAAAAATATTGAGCCAACCCCGATTTATCAGCTAGTAAATAGCCGAACAGGAGCAGCTATCGATAGAATTACCTTGGATTTTGATATCAAAGAATATTTAAAAAAATCAATTGAAGAAAATAAAATAAAGTCAATTCCATTCAAAGAAAAGACAAATCGAATCCGGTTATATATTGACATCTTTCTCCGTCGAGGGCAAGCTCCTTACATGAATACTTTTTTCACGCTAAAAAACAATTCCGATTTCGATTTAATTGACTTTTCGATGTATTTTGTATTCGACTTTGATATTAATGGGCTTGAAGGTTTTGACAATGATCTTTCTGGTTATGACTATGAAAATGATATAATCTATCAGTACGATAAAACTGGCTTATATGGAGGATTCTCGACGATATCAAAACCAACCTCATATGAGACGATTTTAACAAAAGATTTTGAAATTAGCAATGATAAATTAATTTTAACAAATAAACTGTTTGAAGACTTAGGAGAAATTCTGTCTGCTTTACAAATTGAATTTAAAACTTTAGAACCAGAACAGTCTTTTCAAACCGCATTAACTATAAGTGGTGGTCTAAGTAAAGATGAATTAATTGAAAATGTTAAAAACGGTAAAAAAGATGCAATGAAGTATTTAAATCAGGTTAATAGGTCGGTGAAATCAGAACAGAGAAATATTCAAGAAGCGGGATTTATAAAAATAAATCTCCAACAAGCTCAAGATTGTGATGAATAAATCCATAATAATGATTCAAATAAAAAACCCGTGCATGGAAAGTTATTTGATGAATTGCCTAAGCGCAGGTAGGATTTCTCTCAAAAATTATCTCTTTTAAGATATTAAACGAGATTGAACACGTTTTTCCTTGTGATCGTATTCAAATTTTTCGTGATTAACGATGTATCTATTTCCTTTTTCGTTGTAATTCCTTATAGAATAGAGTAATATGTTTTTTTCTTGTTGCGTAATGACAGGAAATTTATAATTAATTGAATTATAATTAACTTTTCTTCTATCTTTTTTATATTTTTTAATAAATTCAATATGTTGGCTTATCCTACTAATGTTAATAGATTTAGTTAATTTCTTTATTTTCCTCACATTTCTTTTAAATAATTCCATAAACTCAGGATTAATTTCATATCCAATGGAGGACCTTGCTGAAACCATTGCTGCTAGTGATGTTGTTCCAGTCCCCCAAAATGGATCTAAAATTGTGTCCCCATAAATAGAAAACATATTTATTAGCCTATAAGGTAATTTTAATGGAAAAGCTGCTGACCGTTCTCTTAATTTAATTTGCTTGCCATTACTATAGGTTAATTTTTGTGATGTCCCTCTTATATCCGTCCATACATCAGAAAACCAACTGTTTCTTTCTTCCCAAAAATAAGCACTATAATATCTTTGTTTCATTTTCGGGGGAATATTTCTTTTATTATTTCCTTTTCTAAAAATTAAAATATATTCGTGTTCAAGTGTTACATAGGCGTTAGGAGGCAACATTCCTGATCCTAAGAATTTAGTTGGGCTATTAGTTGGTTTTCTCCACAAAATGCAAGGCAATGCAATAAATCCATTTTTTAAAAAAAAATTAGTGATTTTGACGTGATTTGGAAACAATTGAAAGCTTTTATTAATCTTTCTTGTAGCATCTCCAATATTAATACATATAATTCCTCCAGATTTTAAAATTCGAACTGTTTCTTTCCATATTTTATCTAATTCATCGTGCATTAATAAAAAGGCTTTTTGTCCATTTTGATCTTGAACTTGAAGTGCTTCTCTAATATCTTCGTTAATTGATGAAAATAATGAATCCCACATCTCTATCATGGGATAGGGGGGTGAGGTTATTATTAAATCTACTGTATTTGGTACGACTTCGCACATATCATTAGAATTCTTTAAAAATATTTGATGAGAAGTTTCCATGTAAAATTCTCTAAGAATTATTATTTATTAAAATTTTCATATTAAAACAAAAATAAGAAAGCTGTAGTTTTTTACTTATTCTAATTTATTAAAAATTATTGAATGAAATGAAAACAAGTTGAATTATTTTTGAGTCGTAGTGCCAAAGTTAACCAAGTTATAGTAATACTAATGGATGATGTAAGATCTGAACATCTTTTTGGATTAATGGATGAAGGAAAGCTTCCAAATATGGCTCAGATAGCTCAAAATGGAATTGTTTGTAGAGATTGTATTACAAGTTTTCCAAGTATTACCTTTCCTTGCTATTCAAATATAATTACAGGAGCATATTCTGGATATTACCCTAAAGAAGGATCTGGAATTCCCAACTATCATTGGGTTGCAAGAACAGATCCTCCTTCAGTCGGAGAAAGAGTTCCATTCATCTGCAACTACAGTAGCGGTCGTTATCTAAGGAAACTGAATACCCATTTAGGTAATAATGTTAAAACGATATTTGAACAAGCTGATCAAGGCAATTTTCTAAGCTCATTAAATGTCGTATATAGAGGATCTAAAATTGTAATTCCAAGGGATTTTACATCAGATCTTATTTTCAGAAATGCTGAAAAAGCATTTATAGATCCTGGAAAATATTTTCAAAATAAAGAAATTCCTAAGGTTACAGTGATCTATATACCAAAAACAGATGAGATTATGCACGATAAGGGTTTTGATCATCCAGAATATATCCATGAACTATTAGATTGTGATATGTATCTAGGTTCTTTAATCAAAACTCTTAAAGATAAGGATTATTATGATGAAACAGCAATTTGTATTATTTCAGATCATGGTAATTATAAAGCAGAAAAAATGTATGATTTAGAACCTTTTTTTTCTGAAGTAGGGTTAATTCCATATGTTCCTAAAAAGAAATCAGGAGATTTTGATGCCGACATGGGATCAGTTGGATTTTTTAATTTTCCAGGAGATTCATGGTATCATCATCCAACAGTAAAGCAAATGCTAAGTTTTCAAACAAGTGGTACGGTGAGTAAAAAATTAAATTTATTTGAAGTCTTATGGAAAATTCCTGGAACAAAATTAATGTATTATCGTGATGATGAAAATACACCAGATCATGGGATTATTCATATCATTCGAAGAGATCAAAAATCTAAAGAATTTAAAGGTCAAATAGAATATAGCGGACATGGAAAAGAGCAAAACACAAAATATATTTTTGATATTAAAGATTTGTTTGGGTATGAGCTTCATGAAGAGGCAACCAAACTATTGGATAATAAATTTCATAATATCGATGAGTGGTTAGGAGCAACCTATTCCATTGATTTTCCAATTCTCATCGATCAAATTCCAAGATATTTTAAAAATCCACGCTGCTGTGATATTATGATATCTACATGTGGCGAATATGGATTTGGATACGAACATGGTAAAACTAAAAATCCACATGTTTATTCCCACGATATAGCTCTCAAAAATTCTATGACAGTCCCAATGATATTAGGAGGATCTGAAGAAGTTCCCTCCTATAAAATTCCTTATTGTAAAACTACTGATATTGTTCCAACATTATTAGATTTACTTGGAATTAAACCGCATCAGAGTGTCGTAGGAAAATCATTAATACATTGAACTTTAATTTTAATGCTTTTTTTAATATATTAAAAGAAATTAAAATATTAAAACTCGGAATCAGTTATTTTGAAAAATAGCATTTTACTCAATGCAGTAATAATTGTTTTGCACTACTTTTTCTAGTCCCTCTATAATACTTTTAGTTCCTTTTGTATGATAGATCTCCATTAGTTCTTTATATGTTGCAGTTTTACCCTTCTTTGCGGATAAATATGACATTAAAATTGTTTCTATTGCAGCTCTCGATTGCTCTGGTGTAAATTCAGGTTCCTTATTTCCTAAAATACAATCTGTGAAGTGAGAATCTTCTATTCTTGCTGAAATTTCATAATATTTTGGAAAAGGAGAATGTTCAATCTTAGGTTTATACCAAATTGCCTTATTTTCCCTTGCATTGCTATGAAGAGAATAAATTCTAACGGGATTTTCCCAAGAATGATCCTCTAATATGGTACCTTTCGTTCCATATATTTCTAATCTATTAGTAGGAGGTGAAACAACAGTAAAACTAACGACAGTTTCCGCTATAACACCATTTTGATATTTTAAGAAAACCATTGCATTATCTTCAGCTTTCTCACTTAAATTTGTACATTGTTTTGTTAACCAACACATAGCTGATTCAACTTTATCCTTTAATATCCAATTTATTGTTGCAAATTTATGTGCACCCATATCCATTAAAGATCCTCCACCTGCCATTATCGGATCGCCTTTCCAAAATCCAGATTTGCTAAGACCAGAAATTTCATTAACACCTTCATAGGATCTAACTAAAAAAATCTTACCAATCCATTCTTTCTGGACAAAATCTACAATATACTGATGCGCTGGTAAAAATCTATGATTTTCTGCAATCATAAATTTAATCCCTGCTTTTCTTGTTGAAGTTATCATTTGATCACATCCTTCAAGGGTAGTGGCCATTGGTTTTTCGCATAATACATGCTTTCCTGTTTCTGCTGCCGCAATAACATATTCTTCATGAAGATAATGAGGAACCATTATTAACACAGCATCAATATCACTCTGTAATAATTTATCATAACTTGTATAATATGCCATCTTATATTTTTTAGCAGTTCGCTTAGCTAGCTTTTCGTTAAGGTCATAAACAGAGGTAAATCTAATTTTTGGATTATTTCTACAACCAGCACTATGAAATTTCCACGCGCTACCACATCCAATAACGCCATATTTGACAACACGCATAATAAAAGAATGCATATAAAAAATAAATAAATTACTCTAACCAATCTTACTTCATTTTAATTTATAACATTACTCTTCAATTTTGAGTATTTACAAATCAGTTTTATGTAATAACCCATAATCCTTATCTTATTATGTTTAATTAATCTATTTATATTTTATAATATTGTAATTTATTAGTTAAAACTTCAAATATTTGATTGAAAGTGGTCGAACCTATTGGATATAGAAAGAAGAAAGCTAGTGAAGTTCTTAATAAACATGATATCGATGTATTGATAGCTTCTACACCTGTCAATGTTTTTTATACAACTGGTTTACCCGTACTTCATGTTGCTCCTAATCCTATTCTATATGTACTATCTAATCAATATCCAAATTTATCATTTGTAAGAAGAGATGGAGAAGAAAGTGCTATTGTTTGGTCTTTATACGATAGTGTAGAAGATTTTTCTTGGATAGAACCTAAGGATGTATTTCGTGTCGGCTCTTTAAAAGCCGCAGTTGATACACTCATTAAAAAAATTGAAGAATGGGGCATGTCTGAAAAAAATATCGGCTTAGAATCCTATATGCCTAGATATCAATCAGAAGCTTTACAAAAGAAGTTTCCAAAGGCTAATTTTGTTGATGGTGATCGAGCTTTCTTAGACATGCGATTAGTCAAAACTAAAGAAGAAATAAGAAGAATTAAAAAGTCAACAGAGGTAGCAGAAAAAGCGATTCAAGCATGTATAGAGGCAACAGAACTGGATGTTACTGACACAAAATTGTTACAAATCGCAAGAAGAACAATTGTCGATGAGGGTGCTTGGGGATGGGATCATTTAACAATGAATATTGGACCTTCCGATCCAGAAGCACCTGGTTTTGGAATTCCAGTTACTAAAAATGATATTGTGCGATTTGACTTTGGAGTTGTTTGGGAAGGATATATCTCAGATCTTAGTAGAGGTGTAATTATAGGAGAAGAACCTAGAAAAGCGAAAGAGGCAATGGAACATATGATTCAAGTTCAAGAGTTTTGTGTTGATAATATAAAACCTGGAGTACCTGCTAAATTTATCAAAGAGGAATCTCAAAAATATTTGAAATCTCTTACAAAAAGGGGATTCTACTTAATAACAGGACATAGTATTGGCTTGGAATGTGAAGAAGCTCACTTTTTTGGGCCAACAGGATTTTTAGATGTTGAATTTGAAGAAAATATGGTCCTTGATATTGAAGTATGGTTGAATGTTAGAGGACAAGGTTTAGTTGGGATTGAAGATTGTTATAAAACTACTAGTTCTGGGTGCGAAGCGCTTTCAAGTTTAGAAAAGAGAATTATCGAAAAATAAAGTGATTATTTGCAAAGATTTAAAGATAAAATCATAGTATTAACGGGCGCAGCTTCTGGTATTGGAAGATCAGCAGTACAATTGTTTGCCAGAGAAGGAGCAATACAAGTCATATCAGATATTGATGAAGACGGTATGAAAGAAACATATAATTCTTTAGGGGATGCAAAGGATAGAACGACTCTTTTAAAGGTTGATATAAGGAATCCAGAAGAAGTTAAGAATATGATTGAAAAAACAATTGAAATGTATAGTAAAATTGATATTTTAGTAGTGAATGCCGGTGTTGTGAGAGTTGGACCCGTAGAAACCTTTCCTGATGAGGATTATGATTTATTAATTGATATAAATCTCAAGGGAACCCACTATACTTGCAAATATGCTGTACCTTACTTTAAAAAGCAGAAATCAGGATCAATAATAACTTTGGCTTCAGTTGCTGCTCATATCGGACAAGTTGCTCATGCTAATTATTGTTCTACCAAAGCAGGGATACTAGGTTATACCAGAGCATTGGCGTTAGATTTAGCTCCCTATAATGTCCGAGTAAATAGTATCAGCCCAGGGGCTACAGATACACCTATGTTACAGAGTGATATCGTAAAACAAGCTAAAGAGAGAGGTATTTCATATGAAGAAGTTAAAAAGGAATTTGAAGAAGAAGGTGTAATGGGAAGATTGGCAACACCCGAAGAGATTGCTTATGGAATTCTTTATTTAGCGAGTAACGAATCCTCATATATGACTGGTGCGGATTTAAGGTTAGATGGTGGCTGGACTACAAGATAAAAACTGTATTTAAAAAATTTTTTCTAATCCTTCTTTACATGGTCATTCCACCATCAACCAGAAGGCTAACACCAGTACAAAATTCGTTTAGAACTAAAAATAGAACCCCCTCAGCGATTTCTTCAGGTTTTCCTAACCTACCCATACGTTGACGAGCAATATATTGCGTTTTAACTACCTCATAATTGCTACCCCTCTCTCTAATTCTCTTTTCTAAACTTGGCGACTCTGTTGTACCGGGACAAATCGCATTTACCCTTATTTTATCTTCAAGATAATCCATTGCCATTGCCCTTGTCATTGATAATACCGCTCCTTTTGAAGCTGTATAAGCAGCTCTATCTTTAACTCCTTTAAATGCAACAGAGGAAGAATTATTTATAATTACTCCTTGAGTTTTTTTTAGATAAGGAATTGCATATTTAGATACTAAATATATTCCCCGTACATTTATTGCCATGATTTTATCCCAATCTACTGTTGATGTTGTATCAATAGCCCCACCAAGTACAATACCAGCATTATTGAAAAGGATGTCAATTTTATGAAACGTTTTTATCGTTTCATCAACAATTCTTTTAGCGTCTTCCTCAACTGATACATCAGCCTGAATAAAAATCGCTTTCCCGCCAAAAGAAATTATTCTATCAGCAATCCTTTTAGCAGACTCAGATAAAGAATTGCAGCATACAATAGCTCCTTCTTTCGCAAATAAAATAGCAGTGGCCTCTCCAATACCCGCCCCAGCTCCTGTTATTAATGCTACTTTACCATTTAATTTCATTTTAATTTCTATAAATATATGAGTTCATTAAAATAGAATATTTTTAAAGATTTAATATTTTTCGTGCTTCAGATGGATCTGCCACATCCCGCCCTAGTTTTTTACTAATGTCAACATATTGTTTTACAATTTCAGCATTATTTCTGGCAGGCTTTCCTTTTTTAATAAAAGGATAATCCTCCGTACCCACCCGAATATTTCCATTATGCGTAAGAACAAATTTTAACAATTTCATTTGTGCTTCACCCATGACACTTACAGTATGGACACATTCAGATGGCATGTATCTTCTTCTATGCATATACTCATCGTTTGTTGGGGGAGACCAAGTTCCACCAGGCCAGTTAAAAAATAAAGTTAAGATGTGAGGTTTTGACCAATCTAAGAGCCCTTTTTCTATTAAGTATCGTAAGTTCCAATAAGAACCCGTATGCCAGACCTCCCATTCTGGTTGAATCTTTGCTTTTCTTAATTTTATGCAATAATCTTCAAGTTCTTTTATCGGATGCAATACGTCTACAATAATTTTAGAAAAGTGTTCAGCGTGATGATTAAGAATAACCGACATCATTTCCGGTTTTGCTTCAAAATCGCCCGACCTTTTGGGAATAGATTCACTCGACATCCCTGCTTGGATTATGACATCACATCTTTCTCTTATCATGTTTACTACCTCAACCTCATGCCCTCTCGGTAAATGCACATGGGCTATGGCCGCGCCCGTTTCGTAGCAATCTACAATATCATTGATTAAATCATTAATATTTTCTGCCCAATTCTTTACCTTAGGATAAATCCATGAATTTGCTGTAGTTGCGGTTATTATTACTTCTTCAAGGTAGCTCATAAATCAACTCACTATTTAGGATTATTATTTGATAAAATAGATCAAGTAATTAAATTGTAAGATTAAAATTTATTTTTTCTTTGATTCTTTAATTAATCTTAAAGTATTTTCAACATTTTGAGAAATACCTACCCAATCCTTATTATTGACTAACTCTTTAGTAATTAATTTAGATCCTATTCCAACAGCCACAACTCCAGCATCAAACCATGCGTTTATACTCTCTTCCGTTATATCTACTCCTCCTGTTGGCATTATTTTTACCCATGGAGAAGGTCCTAATATTGTTCTGACAAAATCAGGCCCACCAAGTAATCCTGCTGGAAAAATTTTTACAATTTCACAACCAAGTTCTTCGGCTTGAGAGATTTCAGAAAATGTAGCACATCCAGGTGAATAAGGGATTCTTCTTCTATTACACATTTTAGCAATTTCAATATTTAACACGGGACCAACAATAAAATTAGCTCCGTTATTTATGTATAATGAAGCAGTGTAAGGTTCAAAAACAGAACCGACTCCAAAAATTAGTTGTTGTTCTTCCTTTTCAAAGTGTCTTACCAGTTTAGAAAAAACCCTATAAGCAAAATCACCACGGTTAGTAAATTCTATGATTTTCCCTCCACCGTTAGCAATTGCTTTAACTATATTTTTAGCAGTCTCAAAATCTCTATTGTGAAACACAGGAACTAACCCTTGTTCCAAAATAGTGTTATATACTTCTATACTACTAAATCTTGCCATTTATCGTAGCACCCTCCCTGAGGTATCTCCACTCATTAATTTTAATACTTCATCAATAGACACCAAATTAAAATCTCCAACAATAGTATGTTTTAAACAAGATGCTGCTACTGCGAAATTTAAAGCTGTTTGAAGGTCATTTTTATATGTTAATAATCCATAAATCAAACCTCCTACGAATGAATCACCCCCCCCAACTCTATCTACAATTGGAGTTATTTCATATTGAGGGGCTATATACATCTTTTTTCCATCATAAAGAATAGCTGACCATGTACTATAACTTGCTGATATTGACCCTCTTAGCGTAATCGCAACCTTTTCTAAGTTTGGATATTGTCTAACCATTTCTTCAACAACAGATCTATAATTCTCAGCTTCAACTTTTCCTGATGCAACATTAGACTCAGGCGCTTTAATACCGAGCACTTTATCGGCATCTTCTTCATTTCCTATAGCAACATCACAATATTTTATCAATTCCGGCATAATATCGATTGGATGTTTTCCGTATAGCCAAAGTTTATTACGATAATTTAAATCACAGGATACAATTATATCGTTTTTCTTTGCGGTTTTTACCGCTTCATGACAAATATCAGCTAAATTTTGAGTAATTGCAGGTGAAATTCCTGTAAAATGAAACCAAGATATATCTTCAAATAACAGATCCCAGTTAAAATCTTCAACTTTTGCTTCTGAAATCGAAGAATGAGCTCTATCATAAATCACCTTACTTGGTCGTACTGACGAACCCATTTCAAGGTAATATATCCCTATACGATCTCCTCCTCTTATTATGTTATCTGTATTCACTCCAAATTGCCTTAGAACTTGAACGCAAGCATCCCCTATTTCATTTTCAGGTAATTTTGTAACATATTTTACTGGAATCCCAAAATTTGCGAGTGATATAGCAACATTAGCTTCTGCACCTCCATATATAGCATTGAAGCTCCTAGCTTGTGTAAAGCGTCTAAAATTTTGAGGTGTTAATCTTAACATTATCTCCCCGAAAGCTAATACTTTTCTGTTCATTCTATGTCACTTTAGTTCTTTTCTCTTTTTATTTTATATTATTTTGGAGGCATTTGAAGACTACAAGGAAAAATACCGACTTTGGGAGTTTTTCCGTAAGATTTTTCTTTAAGGTCTACAACTAAAATCTTCCCAAACTTTTCTGTACTCATTTTTATTTAAGATTTTTTTAATTCTTCTATTCTTTTTTCATGAAGATTTTTTAATTCCTCTTGCATTTCACTAAATCTTTTATGATTTATTGGAAAGGAGCTGAAAACTGTGAAACCAACTATAGCAACTATAAATGGAATTAATGAAACTAATAATGTTAAACCAAGTAAAGCTAATGGGGTTTGAGACTCGCTTCCTGCTTCAAATCCAAAAAAGAATTGGACAATGATTAAAGCTAAGCCTGAAAGCACAATTGCTAATCTAGCAATTAAACTTAATATCCCATTATACGTAGCCTCTCGTCTTTTTCCAGTTATTAATTCATCATAATCTATAGCTGCACTAAACGGTACCTCTGTCATAATAATCCCTCCTATCCCAAATCCAGGAATCAATGTAATAAATACTAGTAAAATGAAATCCTTTGTAAGAAATACTGACCAGATTCCCCCAGCAAAAATACCTATTGCTAATAATAATCCATATTTCGGACCCTTATTGGCATATATCCATCTCCAAAAAGGTATACTTATAAGAGCCCCTAATGCTATACCAACAGCCGAAAATCCTATTAAGGCATCATCCATCTTAAGTACAAACTTAGCATATAAAGGAAGTCCAATCAAAGTTATGGCGAAAACACAATCCATCAAAGTATATGTTAAAGCCATTATCAAAAATGGTTTATTTTTTAGAGTTTCTCTGAATGCTGGAATAACGGGTAATGGTTCATCAATTTGATATTCTTTCCTTTCTTTAGTTCCAAGAAGAGAGAGATACATTGTTATTGATATTACAATTCCAAGAATTAAACCGGTATATGACCAACCAATTGCGGAAGCTATGAGTGGAGGAAATATAATGCCTATTAAGGATGAGGTAAATGCTATTGTATCTTTTATGGCTACTACTGTTGCTCGTTCTTTTTCTTCCTCATACATTTCAGTGTATAATGCTGCCCAGGCAGTTATTGCCAAAGTAAATCCCGTGTCGAATAAAAATAACATGAAAAAAGCATGAAAAAAAATTAAAATCTGGGAAGTCCATGGAACATACCATAACATAATGAATCCTACTGCAAGTGGAATTGTTCCAAATATTATATAAGGTACACGACGCCCCCATTTTGTGACTTTTTTATCCATATAATATCCAAACAGAGGATCATTGATTGCATTCCATAATCCATATAATATGAGAACAAGACCAACAAGCTCAAGTGATAATCCTACTTTTACCGCGTAGAAAAAAACAAAAAAAGTTCCCACCATATTATATGGAAGCGCGGATGTTACACCACCAAGCGAATATAGAAAATATCCTTTACGGGAATGTACCCGCTCTTTTTCGCTAAAATTAATCTCACTCATTATAATAATCTATTTCTCATTTTTAATTTAAATAAATATTGATCAGTTTTATATAAAATATTTCATAAAAACCTTGGAATAAAAATTATATAAAATTATTTATGGTTCAAAATTTTTAACTATGTCAGCAATCATCTCAATCTTACGAATATCACCATTAGGACTCAGTTCATCTGATACTCCGAGAATCAGATTAGGGGAGAAAGTTTCTAATACTTTTAGAGTATATTCACGAACATAATTATTTGAATATTCAGGTAAGAATAAGACGGAGGGAATACCATCCAGAAAGATTTTATTACCAATTGCATCTTTTAATTCCTCCAAGGAAACATCGCCCTGAGGCTTTGGTGTTA